>CAYFTY010000247.1:0-6480 GCA_964346045.1 uncultured Bradymonadales bacterium
GCGTCAGAAAACGCGGCGGAGTCGAGGGTGAAAGACCTCTTCACCGAGGTCGACCAGTACGCGGGTGACGATTCCCGGAACCGGCGCACGCACGGTCGCCACTCGATTTTGATCGAACTCCACCCGTGCAGGCGCCTCGATGGTCAGCCCGAGCTCGACCCTTTGCGCCTTCACCGTCTTGGCGCCCGTCGTCTTTTCATGATCTCCAGACTTCAGACGAATGAGGGTGCCTTCTTTGAAGGGAGGCTTCACGAACCCGGTTGGCGGGGTTTGAGGATTGCACTTTGGACACACCGATTCGGGGTATTCATGCTCGGCACACCAGTCGCCGGTTTTCTTGAATGTTGCAGTGAGCTCGGGATTACACTTTGTGCATTTCGATTCGGGTAGACCGTGGCCTGCGCACCAGTCGAGCGCGCCAGACCCATGACCCGGTCGAGGTTGATGCGCGTCTTCGCCCGGAGGCGTCATGGGGTTGCATCCCGGACATACCGACTCGGGGAATCCGTGGGGCGCGCACCAGTCGCCGGCCTCCTTGAATTTCTCGGTGAGCTCGGGATTGCATTTGGTACACATCGACTCGGGAAGCCCGTGCCCACCACACCAATCGTCGGCTTGACCGATATGGCCATCCCGATTTGGAGGGTGCATCGGATTGCATTTCGGACAGACCGATTCGGGTAACTCGTGAGGTGCGCACCAGTCGCCGGCCTCCTTGAATTTCTCGGTGAGCTCGGGATTGCATTTGGTGCACATCGACTCGGGAAGCCCATGTCCGCCGCACCAATCGTCGGGATCTGCTTTTTCGGGGCGAGTGGGGATTGCAGACTCCGAACGCTCGGAGTCTGACTTTTCTATGGTGGTCGACTCGCTATCTTTCGAATCGCATGCGGCGATCGAAGACAGCAAACCAAGCGCAAGGAGCGCCAGATAAACGCGTCTCATCTCTTCCTCTCTACCAGGACTGGCGCGGGGCCAGAGTACTGTCCGGCGCGGGCTCGAGGCCCACGACGTACCATCAATCATGCAGGCAGCGGCATTCGCCGCGAGTCAGCATCTGGGGGGCTGGAAGATGCGATCGCCAAATCCCCGGGCGGCCTCGCCATCCGGAGAAAGTTGGAAATAAGGTGTGTCGATGGGGTGAGACGTGTAGTGCGCGACCGCGACGTGGGCCGAGGCCGGTGCATGATGAGACATGCAACAACCTGAGGTGCAATCTTCGTGGCAATCCGAGTCATCGTCGGGCTCGGCCGGCTCTTCGGACGGGCAACCATCGCAGGGCCGTTCGGCCTCGGCGCTCACCTCAGTGCTGTCGGCGTTCGACGCCGTCAAGGGCGAGCCAGAGAGAGTCGCCGTCGTCATGAACAAAACGCTCATGAGCATCCATGCCTTTACGATGTGTCGGAATGCTTGCACTCGTCTCCTCAAGGTCGCGTAACTCGAGTGTAGAGCCGTGGCGGATCTACCTCAAGAGCACATGTGGGTAACGTTGGCCTCAAAAGAGCTATTCCGCGGGAAGAAAGGGTGTGTCTACGCCGAGTCACGCAGATGAAGGCCCTGGTCGATGAGGTCTTCGAGCCCCGTTTGGACTTTCTTTGCGAATGCCCGAGCGCGCCGCTCATCGGCTCGTTCGGTACCGGTCGCTTTGGGAGGCTCGATGGGCTCGCCGATCAAAAAGGTGAAGGGTACACGCCGCATGATGGGCAGAAAGACGGGTACAGATTCGTCGTTGAGCCACTTCATTCGGATTCCGCGATCGGCGATGACCGGGAAAACCTCGTCGGGGCCAATCGCGGCGATTGGCGAAACCGGCCGTTGAGCCTCGAGCGCGCAATGTGCAAAGCCAGTTCGATTTCCCCACCTGAGGGTGTAGCGCTCGTCACGGGCTTTGAGTGAGTCTCGTGCGCCTCCCGGATACACGACGACCATCTCGTCGTTCTGCAGGAGCCGGATGGCATTTTCGCGATCGCCACAGACGGCACCGCATTGCTCGAGAATATCTCTGAGAATCGGCGTCTCGAATAGAGGTCGAAGACCGAGCCCGCGGGGGACGCGCCCCGTCACGGCATAAAGCTCGGGAAAGAGCGCCAGAGAGTCGATCCCCGCCAGCGCGTGGTTGCCGACGACCATCACTCCCGTGCTGGGCAGATTCTCCTCGCCGATAATCTCGGTGTGGAAGTAGCGGCTCACATTGCGAAACGCTATGAAAGCCGTCGTCGGAATCGTGCGACTCATATCGACCTTGCCGTCCGGTGCATCGGACTGGAGATGACTGGCGAGCGAGGCGATCTTGCGGATTAAAAAGCTTTTCACGTTGGAAACTCGGATTTCGAACGTACCTTTGAGTGTGTCTTCGCATCTAAACGGCGAGGAGCGAGGATTATGGCACTTATCGACGCAATGAGCTTACCCCGACAGCTGAGACGGACCGTCAGTGAATTGGCGGTCAACAGTCTTTTCTATACGATGTCGGGACTCGGTCGGATGGATCTCGAACGGGGGAATGCCCCGATCGAGCGCTATCGAGACCTCGATTACCTCGACACCCATTGTAGCGAACATACGCTTGACGTCTACCGGCCTACCGATCAGAAGGTGCGTCCGGTCGTGATTCACGTCCATGGTGGGGGTTTTCAGATCCTGTCCAAGGACACCCACTGGATGATCGCGGAGGCATTCGCGCGAGAAGGGTACGTGGTCGCCAATATCAACTATCGCCTCAGTCCCGAGCACAAATATCCCAAGCCACTCATAGATGTGGCCAGGGCGATCCAATGGGTTGTTCAGAATATCGAGCGCTACGGTGGAGATCCTTCGAAGATCATTCTGGCTGGAGAATCTGCCGGAGCCAACCTGATCACCTCGGCGGCGATAGCGATGACGACTCGGCGCCAGGAGCGATGGGCTCGAGAGCTGTTTGAGCTCGGTATTGCGCCGACCGCGCTCGTGCCCGCCTGTGGAATGCTGCAGGTGAGCGATCCCGAGCGGATGCTCGGCGACGGCTCGCCGAGGGTCGTGTTCAACGAAGTAGCGCAGGCTTCGCGAGCCTACCTTCCACAGGGGGAGGCAGCGCTCGCGGACCCGCTTCTTCGCATCGAGGAGGGGCTCGAGTTGGCTCGGCCCTGGCCTGACACCTTCATCGTCGCGGGCGGGCGAGACCCGCTGCGCAAGGACAGCCAGAGACTCTTCGATGCGCTCGAACGGTCGGTCGAATCTCGGGTATCGTTGAAAACCTACGAGGGCGAAGTGCACTCATTTCACGCCTTCTTCTGGCGTGAGAACGCCCGCCGCGCTTGGGCCGAGACTTTCGAATTCCTCGACGCGGTTGTCGGGCGCTCGGACGCGGCTGAGACCGCCCCGGGACTCGCCGCCTGAAGGCCGTCCATTACAAAAGCATCCAAAAAAGTATGATTTAGGGAATGATGCCTCCCACTCGCCAGTTATGGGAGTGGCTGAAAGGCTAGAAGGTGCGCTTATGATGCGCCGTTCAAAAACATACTTAAAAAAGTATGATTTAGTCTTGAAAGTCGCCAGACGGGCATGGTAGCCACCGTTCCCGACGCAAGCGGAAGCGAGAAGGAAGATGAAGATTACGGCTCTCGAAGAATACGGATTGCGCTGCCTGCTCAGGGTAGCACGTGCCGATCAGGGGAACCCGATTTCGGCGCAGACAATCGCTGATCTCGAGGGTTTATCGCTTCCATATACGCAGAAGATCCTCCGAACGCTCACCAAAGGCGAGCTGATCCGAGCCAAGCGTGGTGTCTACGGAGGCTATATGCTCACGCGACCGGTCGAGGAGATCTCGGTCGGAGACGCGGTCCGCGTCCTTGGAGGCGTCTTTGATGTGGCAGATATTTGCGAACGCCACACCGGCGAATTGAGCACGTGTTCTCATCAGGGGACATGCACGATTCGCCCGATCTGGTCGCATATCGCCGAATTTATCGTGCGCACGCTCGAGAGCGTGTCTCTCGCAGTGTTGCTCGAGAGTGATGAGCACGTCGAAACGTATTTGAATCGAGTGGCTCCGATGCCCGAGGAGATGTATTGCCCGGCATCTGAGTTCGCAGCGCAGTAACCACAACCCGCGACGAAAGGTCACGACATGGGTAGCGAAATCCAATCATATATCGACAAGCCATACGAACACGGCTGGGTCTCGGACATCGAATCCGACCAGCTTCCGCGTGGGCTCAACGAAGACATTATTCGGGCCATCTCCGCGAAAAAGGATGAGCCTGAGTGGATGCTCGAATTCCGTCTGAAGGCTTTCCGTCACTGGGAAACGATGACTGAGCCCGAGTGGCCGAACGTGACGTATGAGAAGCCTGATTTCCAGGATATCATCTACTACTCGGCACCCAAGGTGAAGCCAAAGAAGGATAACCTTGACGAGGTCGATCCAGCGATTCTCGAGGTCTACGAAAAGCTCGGGATTCCGCTCCACGAGCAGAAGATGTTGCAAAATGTCGCTGTCGACGCTGTCTTTGATAGCGTGTCGGTCGCGACGACGTTCAAGAAGAAGCTCAAAGAAGCGGGCGTAATTTTCTCGTCGTTTTCGGAAGCGATCCAGGATTATCCCGAGCTCGTCAAAGAGTATCTCGGCTCGGTCGTTCCCTACACCGACAACTTTTACGCGGCCCTGAATTCGGCGGTCTTCTCGGACGGTTCGTTCGTCTACGTGCCCAAGGGCGTCACGTGTCCGATGGAGCTTTCGACCTATTTCCGCATCAACACGCAGGATTCGGGTCAGTTCGAGCGAACGCTGATCGTCTGCGAAGATGATGCGTACGTAAGCTATCTCGAGGGGTGCACGGCACCACAGTTCGACACCAACCAGCTTCACGCAGCGGTCGTCGAGCTCGTCGCCAAGGAAAACGCCGAGATCAAGTACTCGACCGTTCAGAACTGGTACGCCGGCGACGAAGACGGGAAGGGGGGTATCTACAACTTCGTGACCAAGCGCGGCATCTGCGAAGGCCGCGACTCGAAGATCTCGTGGACGCAGGTCGAGACGGGGTCGGCCATTACCTGGAAGTACCCGAGCTGCATTCTCAAAGGGGATGGCTCCATCGGTGAGTTCTACTCGGTGGCGCTCACCAACAACATGCAGCAGGCCGATACTGGTACAAAAATGATCCACATCGGCAAGAACACCAAGTCAACGATCATCTCCAAGGGTATTTCGGCCGGGGAGTCGCAGAATAGCTATCGGGGTCTGGTCAAAATGGCTAAGAGTGCCGATGGTGCGCGCAACTACTCCGAATGCGACTCGATGCTCATCGGGCAGGAGTGCGGAGCTCACACCTTCCCGTACATCGATGTGCAGAACGAGACCGCGCAGGTCGAGCACGAGGCGTCGACCTCGCGCATTGGAGAAGACCAGATCTTCTACTTCCTGCAGCGTGGCATCGACGAGGAAGACGCCATCTCGATGATCATCAACGGCTTCTGCAAAGACGTCTTCCGTGAGCTTCCCATGGAGTTTGCAGTTGAAGCCCAGAAACTACTCGGCATCAAACTCGAGGGTAGCGTCGGATAACGTAGAACGCCGAGCTGAAGCGCCAACGTCCTCGTCGGCAAGCAGGTTGCAGCGCCGGCGTACTCGTCGGCAAACAAAAGAGCGCCGAGCAGTAGCGCTTCATCGACCGAGATAAGAGCGAATCGGCCACCAGGCCGCAACTTATAAAAGGTACTGAATATGTTGAAAGTCAATGAACTACAGGCCGTCGTCGAAGAGGGCGGTGTCAAAATTCTCAAAGGACTCTCGCTCGAGGTAAATCCGGGCGAAGTCCACGCTATCATGGGCCCCAATGGCAGCGGAAAGTCGACCTTCGCCAAGGTCGTCGCCGGCCACCCCGCCTACGAAGTAACGGGCGGGACTATCGAGTTCGAAGGCGAAGATATCCTCGAACTCGAGCCCGACGAGCGAGCACGCGAAGGTATCTTCCTCGCATTTCAGTACCCCATCGAGGTGCCCGGTGTCTCGAACTCGCAGCTCTTGCGCGAGTCGTTCAACCAGATCCGCGAGCATCGCGGCGAAGATACCCTCGACCCGCTCGAATTCGACGATTACGTTCGCGAGCGGCTCGAGCTCGTCGATATGGACCCGGCGTTTTTGCGTCGTAGCGTCAACGTGGGCTTCTCGGGTGGCGAAAAGAAGCGCAATGAGATTCTGCAGATGGCCGTCCTCGAGCCCAAGCTGGCACTTCTCGACGAGACCGACTCGGGCCTCGATATCGATGCGTTGCGCACCGTCGCAGACGGTATCAATGCGCTCTCGACCGACGGGAACTCCGTCGTTCTCGTGACGCACTATCAGCGCCTGCTAAACTATGTGCAGCCTGATTTCGTGCACTGCATCGTCGACGGCCGCATCGTGAAATCGGGCGGCAAAGAGCTTGCGCTCGAACTCGAAGAGCGTGCCGGTCGGTTGCTTGTTTTCCGCCACTTTTGGGCCCCCTTTGTTTGTGACAG
>CAYFTY010000248.1:0-6479 GCA_964346045.1 uncultured Bradymonadales bacterium
CGCGGTCGCCGAGCGCGTGGCCGTAGGTGTCGTTGAAGCTCTTGAAATGGTCGACGTCGAATTCAGCGCCTGAGTTGGCCAGCGTGGTGTAGCCGCCGAAGCTATGCCCGGTCATTACGATATCATCGCTCAGATAGGGCTGGATTGGATCATTTACAGGCATCGATTCGAGGTTGTCGAGCAACGCCGTAATATCCTGGGGTCTGAATGCGCCGGAGCGTAGATCGATGGCACCCTGTGTGTCCGAAAAGGTGTTCCCGGTGTGGTCTGGGGCCACCACGATCCAGCCGTGCGTGGCAAACCACTCGGTCATGAAAAAACTCTGTTCGGCGAACGAGCTATTTCCGTGCGAGAACACCAGGATCGGGGCTGGCTCGTCGATGCCCACCTCGGCCTCGTTGAACGCCTCGGGGCGTCGGTAAATCGAGAAATAACGAGCCGAGCCGCCATCGCGGTCTCGGGTTGGATACCAGATCACGTATTCGAAGGTTCGATTCGGCTCACCGACTGCATCGTAGGTGACTTCGAATCCCCGGCGATATCCGACGTTATAAGGTCCGCGTTCGTAGATCGAATAAGGTCCCTCGGCGACATCGATCTTGGAATCGTCTATGGACGAATCGGGTAGGCTGCTCGCGTCCTCGAACGAGATGTCGGCGCCCATATCGGGCTGTCCGAAGTCTTCGTCGGTGATGCCCGTGTCCGTGTTCGTCGAAGTCTCGGTGGAATCGTCACCACATCCGAAAGAGGCTCCAAGAAGTAGAGCCAGAACAAAAAAGGTGCGTAGGGTGTGTTGAGCCAAGGTGTTTCTCGCGCGAAAAGGCGGGGTCACCTTAGCGACTGAACGGCCCTCGAACAAACCGAGGCCGCATGAGGTCGCGGCGCCGATTGATGGGTGCTACAAGAGGAGGGTCCTCATCGATGGAAGGAATTGCATTGAGCGAGCCAATTCGAACGCTTACTCCGAATCGTCGCGTTTTCGTCTGGAGGCCGACCCTCCGCGGCGCTGCGATTCTAGCTGTTCTCGCTCTCGCGGGCATCGCATTCTCGCCTGTGTCCGGGCTCGAGATTTCGGTTGCAACGGGGCTCATCGTACTCGTCTGGGGAGCATTGGTAGGCCTCATTGGAATCCAACGGTATGTGCGTTTCACGAAGACCCGTTATCGTCTGTATCGCGACCGAATCGTCTTCGACACCGGGGGCATTGTTTCGGACTCTACGATCGACCTCAAATTTGAAAATGTGACGCAGCTCACTCTCTGGCGACCCTACATCGAGCATCGCCTCTACCAGACTGGACATATTCGCATTCAGGCAGCAGGCAGCATGCAGGCCGAGGTGAAGATGGAGTCCATCGACGCACCGGTCGAGACCTTCGAATCGCTGCAGCGGCTGCTTGTCGACAACGGGTTCTCACTGCAGCGTGAGACAACGGTCCAGGTCGAAAAGCCCGGCCTCGTGGGTTGTCTCTATGACCTTGGCGCTCCGGTGCTCGGGACAGCGCTCGTGATTCTCGCCTATCTTCCGGACCTCCTGAGTGGATGGGCAGCGATGATGGAGATTCAGGAGTTCTCGTCGTTCGTCGAGTCTCTCGTTTCGAGCCAACCGGCAGATCCGACGCGGCCCGGAGCGATTATCGCCGTGACTGCGCTCGCTCTATTGCTCCTCGCCGGGGGCATGGGCTTTCTGGTGCTCGCAGTGCTCAAGCTTCTCGATTTGCTCGAGCGAACGTACACGATCCATGACGATGTCATTGAGTACGAAGATGGTTTCCTCACCACTTCGCACAGTCTGATTCCCTTCGAAAATCTTTCCGATGTAGAGGTGTCACAGACAGCCATTCAGCGGCTGCTCGGAGTATCGACCGTCGCGGTCTCTTGCCAGGGCGCTGGTGCGGATATTCGTCTGACGGCTGTTCCCAACGGCGATGTGTTCAAATCGAATCTCGAAAAGCTCATCGATCAGGTGGGCGCCAGGCATCGCGCAGAGCGAACCCCCGAGGCCGAGCACTTCGAAGACGCCGCGCAGATGGCGCGACGGATGCGCGGCATGCCCGCGATTGAAGCAAGAATGAGCTGGAAGCCGGCCATTTTGAGTGCCGCTGCTGTCTGCACGGCCGCCGCCCTCGGCACAGGCCTGCTGCTGATCCCTATGGGCATCCAGATGGACTCCCTGATGCTTCCCCTGGGATTCATGGCCGGCGTGTTCGCGCTCTCCCTGGTCTGGGCGGCAGGCACGATTGGTCTGAAGGTGTACGCCAATCGGTATCGCATCGACTCGAATAAAGTCGTCAAGATCTACGAGCTTCTCTCGACGAAGCAGACCGAATTCACACTCGATAAGGTAAGTTATCTCGAATTCAGAACCGGCCCGTTTGACCGGATCTTTGGCACGGCCAAGATCACGTTTCGTTCGATCGGCTCGCTTGTGCCCATGAGCTTCGATGCAGTAGAGAGCGCCGACCGGGTATTGAGCGGTATCCTCGAACGCATGGAAATCGATGAATCCCAGGCAGATGCGCTGCGCCCTGAGTTTTCGTTGATGTCGATGCTTCGTTCGTTGGATGGTTGGTTGGTCTTTTTACTCATCGTTGTCGTGCTGAGCCTCGCACCTCTCGTCACTGGTTTCGTGTTCACCGCGCTTCTGGTCCCTCTCTGGCTCGTCGCGATGCTCGCCCGTGTTCTCTATCTGCGAGTCTCGACCGCACGCATTCGGTTGTGGTGGTCCCGGCGACATCTGGTGATCGAGCGCGGGATCTTCGTCCGAAAACGCATATTTCTTCCGCGAGACCACATTCGTGGAATCGGCGCGCGTTTCTACCTCGGCGGAGAACAGGGTTTCCTCAAGGTACGAAGTGGCGGCAACGTCGTCGAGTCGATTGCTTATCTCGATGCACCGTGGTCGCTTCAAGATCGCCTGGATCAGGATTTGTGGGCCGATGACGGGCGTGCATCGTTCGTCCCCGAAGTCTCCATCGAACGGAAACCCGAACCTATCGCCGCTGCGTTGCGAGGACTTTTCCTGAGCCTCTACACTGTGGTGCTCGCTCCGTTCTTCGTCGTGGTCATGGGGTGGAAGGTCTGGCGAGCCAAGCATACTACATACCAGCTTCAGCGCCCGAGGGTGGCCCAGCATACCGGGATCTTTTTGAAATCACGCGAGACGGTTCTCGTCAGCCGCATCGATCATCTCACGCACGACCGCGGGCTGGTCAATCGCCTGACGTCTACGGGAACCATCGGTGTACGCACGATCGGATCGACGGGCACGGATCTTCAGATCCTCGATATTCCTGAACCGATTCCACTCTATGAAGCCATCGAAGCACGGACTCGCGAGCATGATTGACGGAAATCACGCCCCTGGGGTCGCGAACGAGCTTTGAGGCTTCTCACCAACCCAAAAGTGGTTCTATGCTCGCGCAGGGATTTCATTCATCGCGAAAAAGGGAGAAAGTATGCATAAAGGAGAAGTCAGGAATCCAGTGATGGTGCTGGTTTTGAGTATGTTCACGTGCGGTATCTACGGTCTGATCTGGATGTTTCAGGCGGTCGGTGAGATCAACGCGGCGCTTGGCGAGGAACGTTTCAATCTCGTCAAAGAGATTGGACTTTCGATCGTGACCTGCGGGATTTGGGGATATTATTTTCTATGGCGTTTGAGCGAGGCAGTCGTGGATGTTCAGGTGGCAGCCAACGTCGAACCCGTGATGGATGCCTTCATCCTTTTCGTGACGGGGCTCTTCGGCATCGCGCCGTTTTTCATTCAGCAGAGTCTCAACAACGCCTGGGAACATGGGGCGTCGAGCGCAACACCCCACGTGCCTGGCGACAGTTGGGACGATCGAATGAATGACTGAACGGGTGGAATACTCATTTTTTACCCACGGCCGAAGTGCCGTGGGTTTTTTATCTGGTGCACCTTTTGAGGGCGCAATAGTTGACGTGGCGCTCGTAAACGCCTAACGATGCCCGGTCACCGATTGGGTTATCAACAAAGGCAGTATCCATGGAATTATTGAAGACTTTATCCGAGCTCCCGGGCGCCCCCGGCCGTGAAGAACGGGTTCGAGAATTCATTATCACGCAGATCGAGGAGCATTGCGACGAGATGCGCACCGACACGATGGGCAACCTGATTTGCCTGAAGCGCGGCTCATCGGAAAACCCGCAGCGTGTGATGCTGGCCTGCCATATGGACGAGATCGCCTTCTATGTGCGTGCCATCGACGAGAAGGGCTTTCTTCGGGTGCAGCAGCTTGGAGGCTTCGACACCCGAAATCTCTTTGCACGCAGGGTTCGCATCGAGACACGTGATGGTGACGAGATTTTTGGCTCGATGAATCCTTCGGGGCGTCCGGTGCACGTAGCGACCGAAGAAGAGCGCAAAAAGATTCCCCGGGTCAGCGAGTTTTTCGTCGACACCGGGCTCGACGCCGATGAAGTCAAAGAGCGCGTCCGGCCAGGAGATCCGGTGACACTCGTTCAGGAGTTCATGGAAATGGGCGACCTGGCCACCGGCAAATGCCTCGACAATCGCGTGGCCTGCTGGCTCGGCGTCCGAGTCTTGCAGCAACTCGAGCGGCCTGCCGACGACATCTACGTCGTCTTCACCGTGCAAGAGGAGATTGGTGTGCGCGGTGCCATCACATCGAGCTACGACGTCGATCCGGATATCGGCATTGCGATCGATGTCACCCTTGCTGTCGATATTCCCAACGTGGGTGACGACGAGCAAATCACCAAACTCGGCGAAGGCGCCGCCATCAAAATCATGGATTCCTACTCGGTGAGCGATAAGAGACTCGTCGACGAATTCATCGAAATCGCCGAAAAGCACGAGATTCCCCATCAGTTCGAGATTCTACCTCTCGGTGGAACCGATGCCGGCGCGCTCCAGCGTGCGCGGGCTGGCTGTCGTGTCATCACTCTGAGCGTTCCTACGCGGTATATCCACACGGTGACGGAAACGATTCACAAGAAGGACCTGCGCGCCACGCTTGATCTTCTGCTCCGATATTTCGAGGGCTGAATCCTATGCGTGCTTTCCGCAGCAAACGAACGCAGGGGCTGACACAGTCCTACATTCGGCGCATGACGCGCGAGTGCACTCGCGTCGGCGGTGTGAATCTGGGCCAGGGTATCTGCGATTTACCGACGCCCGAGGTCGTGCTCGAGGCCGCCGCTCGGGCTGTACGCTCAGATGACGTCAGCACCTACAGCAAATTCGAAGGAGTCGATCCGATCCGCGAGGTCATTGCGGAGAAGTACCGCTGGTACAATGGCCTGACGGTCGATCCCGATCAACATGTCGTGACCACGATCGGGGCCACCGGAGCGTTCAATTGCGTCGTTCAGGCGCTCTTCGATCCAGGCGACGAGTTGATCATATTCGAGCCCTACTACGGCTATCATCTGAATACGATGAAGGTCGGCGGCCTGGCGCCTAAATTTGTGACGCTCGAGCCGCCTGACTGGCAGATTACCCGTGAGATGCTCGACGCAGCGCTCACCGAACAGACACGAGGCCTGATTCTCTGCACACCGACAAATCCGTCGGGCAAAGTGGTCTCGAGAGAAGAGCTCCAGATCATTGCGGATTTTTGCATCGACAACGACCTCCTCGCAGTGACCGATGAGATCTACGAGTTCATCGTCTACGACGACGTCGAGCATATCAGCCTGGCGACACTCGATGGCATGTGGGAACGCACCGTCACGATGTCGGGCTTTTCGAAGACCTTCTCGATCACAGGATGGCGTCTCGGCTTCATCGCTGCACATGAAGAGTTCGCCGGGTCCATCGGGCTCGTCAACGACCTCTTCTACGTCTGCGCGCCGACTCCGCTGCAGCACGGAGTGGCCGAAGGCAT
Source organism: uncultured Bradymonadales bacterium (assembly GCA_964346045.1). Taxonomy (GTDB): domain Bacteria; phylum Myxococcota_A; class Bradymonadia; order Bradymonadales; family Bradymonadaceae; genus CAYFTY01. The sequence goes on from CAYFTY010000248.1 coordinate 5,873, forward strand.
GCATGAGCTGCCGCGAGACTACTACGCCGAGATGGCCCGCGATTATCAGAAGAAACGAGATCTCTTTTGCGGCGCACTCACCGAAGCAGGGCTCGAGCCCTTTGTGCCCGACGGTGCGTATTACGTGCTGGCTGATATCACGCCACTTGGATGCGACGACGACAGGGCAGCCGCCATGCGGATCCTCGAAGAAGTCGGGGTGGCCTCGGTGCCAGGAAGCTCGTTCTTCGTCTCGGACGTCGGCAAAACGTTGACCCGTTTTTGCTACGCCAAACGATGGCCCGTCCTCGAAGAGGCCTGCGAACGACTCTCGAGTTTGAAGATCTGAGTGGTCGACCTGCGGCTCTTCGAAGATCTCGTGCAGACTCATGGGGGCTCCTGTGCCGGGTTCCACACGAGTCATCGACGCAGGTTGGGTGCACATAAGCGGTTTTGAAGCCGCCCGTTTCACCACATGGCTCAATTGCGATCGACGACGATGACCTTTTCGGATGCGCTGCGACCGAAGGTATCGGGGTGGTACATTTCTTCGGCCTTTGCAGGCGGTACCACGAATGTCCCCGGCGTGGTGGCTCGCGCGTAGTACGTGTAGGTGTGCACGCCGCCC
>CAYFTY010000249.1:0-6421 GCA_964346045.1 uncultured Bradymonadales bacterium
AAAGTTCAGTTCCACGAAGGGAGCCGTCTTTGTCCGAGTCCTCGATGACGAAGGCTTCGGCGTCGAAGGCGCATGGCTCACGATTCGTGACTTTGGTGCTCTCGGGCCAATCTACGCGGCCGGAGGCGTCGTCCCCGAGCCCGGGCGAAGGGCCTCGAGCGAATCAGGCCTCGGCGCGTTTCTCGAATTGCAGCTCGGCGCTCAGGAGGTCGGGCTCACTCATCCGTCACGAAGTTGCGGGCTCACTCATCTTACGAAAGACGATGAGGGCCTCTACAACGTGAGTGCGTTTCCAGGAGCCGTCACATGGCTCCACGCACGCTGTCACGACGAACGTTCGGCCGCAATTCACTGATTTCATTCTATTAAAGAGCGCCGATGAGGCGATCCGTGTGCTCGAGCATCTTTCGCATCTCGAGCCGCTCGAAGATCTGGCTTGCCTTCTGAAGGTTTTTGCGGCCCTGCACGACCTCACCTTGCTCGACCAGAAATTGCCCGTAACTCGATAGACAACGGGCTAGCTCTGAATCGTTCCCTACCTCGCGAAGAAGCGCGATCGCATCCTTGTAGCACTCGGTCGCGAGCTTGATGGACTCCTCACGAAGTGATGGGTCGAAGATATGTCCTGCATGAACACCTGCGAGACTCTGCATGCCGATACCGATGAGCAGATTCGAGTCGAGCTGATTCGCAATCTGCAGGGCCTCGCTCACCCGTTCGAGCGCAAGGCTTCGATTGAGTTCGCGAAGCTCGAGTTTGCCGAGATTCCGCAGAATGTCGAAGAGGGCGCGCTTTTCGCCGGCTTCTTCGGAGACCTTCATGGCCTCGTTCAAAAGGCGTCGTGCCTCGACGTTTTCACCGGCGGTGAGCTGTGTTTCGGCCAGATTGTTCAGAATGATTCCTTCGACGCTTCGATACCCGATTTCGCGTGCGGTCTCGAGCGCCGCCTCGAATAGCGTCAATGCCTGCTCGTGCTCGCCTCGGTCATGGAGCAGGGCGCCGAGGTTGTTGAAACTATCGACGAGGCCTTGACGATCGTCGAGATTTCGTCGGATATCGAGTGCTTCTCGGAAATAAACCATGGCTTCTTTCTGCAGCCCTCTCTGCAGATAGAGACTCCCGAGATGGTTCAGGCTCAGCGCTACCGAACGGTCGTCGGCCCTGGTGCGCCGAAGCTGGAGTCCGGCCGTGTAGAATTTCTCGGCTTCTTCGAAGTTACCGCGAATCCAGTAGATTTTTCCGATGTCGTCGAGCGTCGAAGCGATGCCGCGAATATCGTCGAAGCTGCGGAAGAGCTCGAGCGCCAGCTCGAAATGCTCGAGGGCGTCGTCGTACTCGCCGATGCTGCGATAAGCTCGGCCGATCTTATTATACGCGACACCGCCGCGAGCGCGGTCATTCAAGAGCCAGGCGAAGCGCAACATTTCGCGATAGTAAGCCAGCGCCTGGTCATACTCGCCCAGGAAGTCGTAGACCGAACCAAGGTCATGAAATGCCGTCATCTTCTCTTCGATGTTGGCATCACTGAGATAGGAAAGCCCCCGCACATAGAGGTCGATCGCATGGCGATTATCGTATCGACGTCGGGCATGGCCGGCCGAGCGCAAATACCATTCGGCGGCCTGATCGAGGCAGCGTGCTTTGTCGAAATGGTCCGCAATGCTCTCACCAACTTTCTCGAGCTCATCGCGAAAGTGACGCAGCATCCACTGGGCGATCACCCTGTGATAACGTTGTTTCTCCTGCGCAGACACCGACTCGTAGATCTTCTTGGGCTCGATTCGGTGCTTGAAATAGAACTGTTCTTTGCCGGGGACCGCCGATTCGTCGGCGCGGCGAATCATGTCTTTTCGCTCGAGACTCTCGAGCACCTCTGCGACTCGAGCATCGACGGAATCTTCGGCCCAGTAAGCAGGGCGCTGCGTTTGCTGGTCATCCCAGACATGATAGATGGCCATCACGAGCTCAGCCCAGAATACCTGTCCGACACAGGCGGCCATGCCCATCACGGTGCGTTCTTCGACCGTGAGGGTTCTCAGCCGTGCCTCGACGGCGCCTTCGACCGTTTTGGGCAGGTCGACATCTTCGAATTTATCGATGTGGAGCTTCCACTCCTGGGTTCGGGTATCGATGATGCCCTGGCTGATCAGAATTCTGAGGATCTCTTCGACGGTCAGCGGGTTACCATGCGCCGCGTCGGTGATGCGTTCGACAAAGTCCTGCGGAATCTCTGCAGCGCGCCGAAGCGTGTCGCGCAGAAAGTACTCGACCTCTTTGTCGGCCAATGGCGACAGCTCGACTTCTCGTTCATAGACAAGGTTTTCGAGCTCGTTCCCGAAGACCTCGTCGGAGTTCCATGAAACCACCAGCAGGACAGGCTCTTCGGCGAGTTGCTTCTGCAAGAACTCGATGAGCTGAAGGCCCTGATGCGTGGCGTACTGCAAATCTTCGAGGATGATCACCAGGGGATTTCGCTGCGCATCGTGAGCAAGGAGCTCACTGAGCGCATCAAAGCTGCGGCGATCGAGCTCCGATGCGCCTTCGGAGTCTCGGACCGACGGAACATACGGGGACTCGTCGAACTCGACGTCGATGAGCTGGCCGACGAGATGCGCGATGCGCTCGGAATTACCGGCCTCTCCCATGATGGTGTCGACGGCCTCGATGAGCTTTCGCTGGGCTGTCTCAGGATGTTCTTTTTCGGCAATGTAAAAGCGATTCTTGAGCAGGCGCTCGAACATGGCGTAAGGCCCCGACGCCTCGTCGCGGCTTTCTGCCTGCATGACATAAGTTTCAGCAAAGCGCTGATCGAGGCGTCGCTGGAACTCTGCGAAGAGACGTGATTTCCCCAGACCCATCTGGCCGATCACGCGCAGAGTGCGCATCTGGCCATCTTCGACCATGGCGTCATGTGCATCGAAAAGGGCTTCGAGCTCGGGCTCGCGCCCGACCATGCTGGTTTCGATGCCGTAGACGCGCCAGGTCTCGAGGGGCTCGCGTTCGCGGGCGCGACTCAGGGTCATCACCCGTGTGATGATGGCCATCGGCGAGCCGCATTGAGTGCAGTATTCGGCGCTCGAATTGTTGTCTTCGCCGCAGCTCGGGCATGCTACGACATCTTCAGATGCCTCGTTCGGGCTTTGAACGGACGACTCTGGCACCGCCGAGCCGCATCTCGAGCAGGTCGAAGCACCGTCATCGACATCAAAACCACAATACGAGCACTCCATACATCCACCATCTCGTTGCGCATGTGAGCCTTTGTCTCGCATACGCTTTTTCTGCCAAAGGGCGCAGTGTGTATCGCATGCGTGCGGTGATATCAAGCAATGTAGGGAAAGGTGAGAGAAGACGCGGGCTTCGCTCGATGTTGCGTCTAGTCCGAGATCGGAAAGCGATCGGGTTCGGCAAGTTTCACGCGGCCACCGGCGCCTTCGACGACGTTCTGGATCGTGTGTCCTCGTTCGCTCGAAACGCCCCGTGCAATCACGATGGGAGCGGCGTTCATCAGTCTAAGCGCTTCGTAATACTCGATGGAGAAGAGAATGCTCAAAACCTGACCGACCCGCTTGTCGCTGTAGCCGGGGTGGCGAAGCACGACATCCACGAGCGCTGTCGTGGCGTCTTTTTCATCGAGTCGGGGATCATCGAAGCGTCCTTCCTCGAGCGGGTCGTCATCTGCGATTTCGCTCGAAGCAAGGACCACTGAGTCTTTATCGTCTTCTTCGAGCTCGTCGTCGGCGATCAGAAAGAAGACCTCGTCCTGGTCGTCCGCAGCGGATGCATCCTCTTTATACTCGTCGTCGCCTGTGCTTTCTCGCGGTGAGGAATCTTCATCGATGCCACTCTCCGTTTCTTTCTGAAGGGCCGTCGAGCTGGATTTCGACGAGTTCTTGATGCCCAGAAAGACCAGGGGCTCGATTCCGCCATCGGCGAGTGATTCGATCGTCTCGAGGTACTCGCCGACAGCCTGCTCGCATTCCTCGATGCTCGGGGCCTTGTCTCCAGTGAGGCTCGTCGGAATCAGCCGAAATGCCGCCATTCGTCGAAACGGGCCACCATAGGGTCGGGCGTCTTCGACTCCGAGCGCAGTGACCTCGACGTCGAACTTCGCTCGCAGATTTCGTGAGATGGCGTCTTCGATCTCGGAGCGGAGCTCTGAAATGGCATCTTCGAAAGCGAGCGCAACCACGACATACTCTTCTTCAGGCTCGACGAGGAACGAAAAGCCGGCCGGAAATTCCCGACCAGATTCGGCGCTTTCGGGTGCTTCCGCAGGCGTTGCGGCCTTTCCATCGTCTTCGGAGGAACCCGTGCCGATGGTCTCAAAAGGAGAGCCCGAGTCGCTTCGTCTGGTTTCCTCGGCGCTTTCGTCTTCGGAATCCTCGTCTTCGGAATGGTCGTCTTCGGAAACTTTGGGCGTCTCTTCCTCGCCCGAGCGTTCGGTACTTTCGTCTTCGTCGCGTTCTTCGTCGACGGGTGTTTGCGTCTCGTCATCGTACGATGCCCCAAAGAGCCATTCCCACTCCGGCTGATCGTCACGCAGATCTTCTGCGAGACGAAGAAGTGTGACGAGAGCGGCTCGTCGATGGTCCGGGTCAATCTCGTCGGAGATGAGCCACCAGGTACTGTCGACTTCTTCAAGCGTCCACAGGCACCCGGCACGGTTTTCGAGCTCGTGTGAGGCCTTTTCGACGAGTTCGGCGGTTATTTCGGGATGTCCGGCGTGTAGCGCGAGTGCTGCGGGTTCCGTACCCACGAGGAGTCTCGCGAAACCCAGCTTTCGAAATTCAGCGAGTGCCTGGAACCACACACCTGACTCGTCGAGCGGAGGATCCGCAGGGTCACGAGATAGGCCCAGATCATCGATTTCTTCGTGCCAGATTGACGTCACGCTTTTCTTCCTCGGATAACGGCACGGATCTTCTATCAGAATGGCTCGATTCATCAACCCGCGGAGTGAAATCCCTTTGCACAAGAAAACCGAAAGCCCGCGCAAACGGCGGGCTTTCGGGCGGAATGGATGAACCGGGACTACTCGCTGAAGTCCGTACCCGAGTTCATATCGATGATGATGACGCCGCGAGACGGGGAATCTTCTTCCTCTTCGTCTTCTTCACGTTCGGGCAGCTCTGGAGCGTAGAGTGGTAGCCTGAGTGGCTCAGGTTCCCAATCGCGCTCTTGCTCCCGACGGCGTTGAATCTCGTCGTAAATGAGATAATCCGGAATCATATCCGACCTCTTGGGAACAGCAACGAAGCGCTTGCTTCACTATCTATTGTAGGCACTATGCGGCCCAAGTCCACCGAATCAATTCTCTCTTGGATTCAGGGCACTTGCGAGAAAGGCGCTGCGAAGAAGTTATTCTTCTTCGCGTATTTGGGCGAGATCCTCTTCATCGGAAGAAGCCATTGTGACCGAATCGAGCTCGAAAATGTGGGGAGTCGACTCGGGCATCAGGTCGCCAAGCGAGGGCGGAGCAGGGCGGCTGGAAGCCCAGGAAAACGAGAAGAGCGGCTCGTCGGCACCCTGTAGATCCTCGATCACACCGCGTCGAATTCCATAGAGCCCAATGAACGAGATCTGCATCACGAGAATGAAGAGCGCCGTTCCGAGCATCGCTGTCAGGTCTCCGAGAAACCGAATGCCCGCGCCGATCCCGGCCATCCCGGGTACCTCTAGGGCGATGTTCTGGATCATGATGGCGGCAAATTGAATGAGTAGCGCAATGAGCAGCACTACTGCGGCCTGAATGAAGACCCGATAGACCTCGATCACAGCTCCGGTCACGATTCGGGCTGCACGCAGCATCGCTTCGCCAAAGCTGGCGCCCTCGAGAAAAAGGGGGCCGGGCATCATCTCGACGCTGAGTCGAACGAGCACAGCGAACGATGCGAATAGAGTCAGCGCAGCCGCCCAGACAAGCGCAGGGGCGATGATCTCGCTTCCAGTGGCATTGCCTGCTTCAAACCCGACGACGTAGGCGGAGAGGGCGGTGACAACCAGTGTCGCCATCAAAAAGAGGTTGGTGATGGCCTGCAGGGCATACTGCAAGAAGGCAGTGCTGAATGCGTCTCCGAGCGAATCTAGAAAATCACCGAATGGGCGTATCTCAGAGCCCTCCACCCAGTCACGGGCGACCGACCAGACACCCCCGCTCACGAGTGATTTCAGCAGGAAACCACCGAGCGAGAATACCATCCAGAGCCCGAAAAGCCCGCTGGCCAGCAGTATCGGCGAGTCGACAGGAAATCGCGACGGACTGAGCACAACCAGAGCGATTCCGAGCCCGACCGCGGCTGCAAAAAAGACCAGGGAAAGAGTGCTAGCCACCACGTCGGCGCCCAGGTGGAAGACGATCAAGAAGGGATCCCGGCGTAATAGTCTCAACGCCGATTTCACATAGTCGCCCGGCTCGTAT
>CAYFTY010000250.1:0-6419 GCA_964346045.1 uncultured Bradymonadales bacterium
CAGCGCCTTCTTTGCCGCCACCACCGCTACCACCGCTACCGCCGCTACCGCCGGCACCACCGCCCGCGCCTGCTGCTGCACCGGAACCACCGGATCCGGCCGCACCACCTGCGGCGCCCGACGCACTCTGCTCGCCGCCCTGCCGGTCGCGTTGTTCGGCCTCTGAGGCAAGCGTACCCGAGAGCTCGTCGTTGGCGTCAGTGAATTTCGTTTTCAGGGTCCCGCCAAACACCTTGACCATCGCGATCAAGACCATCGCTGCCAACAAAATGATGACCAGATACTCAGTCGCCGTGGCCCCGCGAGGCCGGCGCAACATATTTCGAAAACGTTTCATCACTCGGTCCCCGAGGTGGGCCCATCGTCGCTCGCCTTTGGACAAGCTTCGGTCGCCAGCTTGTATGCTTCGCGTCCTTCGAAGCGTTTACACAATCCGATCATACGCTCTTTTTGGTCCCCACGTCGATACGCACGCACCAATAACTCGACAGTCTGCGGGGACTCTTGCTCGTTGAGCGACATCTCGAGCCACGTGACCGCGTCTTCGAGGCGCTTCTCTTCCATCAGCGATGCACCCAGAATGGCTTTGTCGCGTGCCCCCAACTGGCTCACTGGCAGCGAAGTCAGCAGTTGGATCACTCGGGCGTGATCCGCATCTGCATGAGCGATCTTTGCCTGCTGCAGCGCCGAGGTCGGCTCTTCTTTCGTTTCACGTGGAGGAGAATCTTCGACCATCCTCTCGACCTCCACGGTGCCGAGCTCGCCATCGGGTGACCCGACTTCAAAGGCTGGCGCCGAGACCTTGGTTTCTTCCTCTCCCTCTTTGGGAGGCGGACCGAGGATTTCCTTGAGATTCGCAGCCTTTTTCTGCGGCTCGGGCGAGTAGGCCTGCCCGCAATCGACGACGTCGGGCTCGTAGAGTTTAGCCCATCTCGCGCGAAGTTCCTGGGTGCGCTGCCGAACTTCCTGAGTGCGAGTGTTCTTTGGCGAAAGCTTCGAGAAGCATTGATAGAAATTGATCGCCAGCCATGGCTGCTTCAGATGTCGGTCGTAAAGAAGCCCCAGATTCAGATAGGGAAAAGGATCTTCAGGCTCCATCTGCTGGGCGATCATGAGATACGACTCGGCATCGAAGGGACTACCGGCATACATGAGGGCTGCCCCGAGATTGTTGTAGACGGCCTGGCGCGCACCCTGGTTCTTTTGCGAGGCAAGCAAGAATTGATAGACCCGAACGGCACTCGCGTAATTGCTGGTGCCTATGTAGAACTCCGCCAACTCGCGTGCGGCGTCGAGGCCTGCACCGTAGCGAAGAGCCAGCGTGTAATAACGTTCGGCAGGCCCAAAATCACCGATCGCAATCGAGGCCTTGGCCGCCCGATGATAGAGCTCCGGGTCCTTGACGCCTTCATCGAAAAGCTCTTCGTAATAGTCCAGCGCTTCGTTGTAATTGCCGTTGTCGAATGCTCGATCCCCTTTGGTCCGGGCTGTCACGCAGCCGGCCAGGATCAGGCTGAAGCAAACGAAAAGTACGACCAACAACGACGGTTTACGCGTCGTGTGTGGCATGGGTCACTGGAAGGTCTGTGGATAATTACCCTGCTCTTTGAGTTGGCGCTCTTTGCCAAGCGCCCACTGATGCTCTCGAGCAGACTTGTAGGGAAAGACGGCCATCACCTCATTCAGCACTGCGACCATCTCGTTGTACATCTTACGGTTGCCGAGATCGTGATATTTCACGCGCAGAAGCCTGAACTGGCCATCGAGCTCTTCACGGGCTTTGTCCCGACGGGACTCCAGTTCCGCAAATTCGGCAGGCAGGGTCTCATGCCCTGCTTTCGAGGCGAATTCCTCGGCCATTACGAGCCGGCGATATCCTTCGAAGCGATTGCGGATGTCCACTTCCACCTTGTCGAGCGTCTCCATCCCCACTTTGTAGGATTGTCGAGCTTTGGCCATGCACTCAGCCTTGCCGACACAGTCGAGAACGCCGGGTTGGAAGGTGATCGCAGGCGTCTCTTCGAACGGGGCCGCACTGCCGCCGCCGCCTTTACGCCCCGAGTCCTGCGGCATGAGAATGAAGACCAACATACCGACGATGAGAATACCGGCTCCGACCAGAAGTACCGGGTTCGAACCCGATTGTTTGTCGGCCTTTTCGGCGGCGGCCTGGATCCTCTCGAAATCGGTTGGGCCGCCGCCTGGTTCCTGATTGTCTTCCTGAGCCGATGCGGCGATCGCGTCCCACGACATGATGCCGTTATTCGTTTCGGGAGCGTTGGGGGGCGACGTTTGAGGGGCTCGAGGAGAAGAATCCTGAGCACCCATTTCACCTTGTCCCAGCGAACCGCTTCCGAACGATCCACCTCCGAAGCCGCCGGTTTCGCCACCGCCCTGCGGATTCGGCTGTCCGCCAAAGCCACCCGGCTGGGCTCCGAAACCTCCGCCGGCGCCGTGTCCACCGGGGCTGCTGCTCGTCTCCTGAGTGCCAAATCCGCCTGGCGCCCCCTGCTGTCCACCGAAGCCACCCGGTGAGCCACCTGACGAGGGTTGCTGACCGGCGGGCGTCGAGCCGAATTGTTGCCCTCCGAATCCCGGTGCAGGCGTAGTGCCCAAAGCGGCAGCCGGCTGGCCACCGTTTCGCGAGGGCGCTTGCGGAGCTTCGTTTGAACGGAATGTAAAGCTGAGTTGACCGAAATGCAGAACCGAGCCGTCGTAGAGATCGACCTCGCCCTGAACCTGATTGCCGTCCAGTGCGGTAAGTCCGCTGCGCGAGAGGACGACCAGCTTGAACCCGCCGTTATTCTTCACGATCAGGGCATGCTGCCGCGACACGGTAGGGTGATCGAGGACAAAGTCCGCGTTTTTTTCGCGACCCACCGACACGCTTGATGAATCAAAGGGATATTCTTGTTTTGAGCCGTTTTGGTCGTACTCGAGCCAGAATGACATACCACACTCGTTTCTGTCGGCCGCGGCTTACTGGTTGTACATCTTCAGTACCATCGCGCCCATGACGACGACGATCACTGCACCGAAGATAAACATGAGCGGCAAAAGAATTTTCACCGCTGCCTGACTGGCCATTTTCTCGATCTTCTGCGTTCGTTTGTTGCGAATCGTATCGATCTGAACCTCGAGCACATTCGCGAGCGGGCTACCCCGCTTTTCGGACTGTAGGATGGAACCGACCATCGACTGCAAATAATCCGACTTCACCCGTTCGCACAGGTTGATCAGGGCATCGGCCCTGGCGGTACCGACACGCATCTCCTGGAGGACGACTCCGAGCTCCTGGACCATCGGATCATCTGGGTTCTGCTCCATCCCGCTCTTCACCACGCGGTCGAGCGCCGTCATGAAGTCCAGACCCGCCCGCATCGAGAGAACAAGCAGATCGACCGTGTACGGAAGCCGCCGATCGATCTCGATCAGACGCTCGGTGATGGCGCCATTGAGGCTTATGAACGGGAGGTAGAGGCCGACGGCGCCAAGGATGAAGGCCACCGGTACACGCGGCGTATCGAAAGCCAGAGCCGTCAACAAATTGCCGGCAATGAACATGCCCAGGGCCGCGACGCAACAAAGCCCGAGGAATTCGTTCGGGGTGTAGGCCCCCATGAAGCCAGACCGCATCAATTTATCACGTAGGTCGGCTCTCGTTTTGGAAATCTGCCAGAAACGCGTGTCGGGCCAACGCTTGAAATAGTGGCCGAAGATCTTGATGACCGGCAAGGTCATCGCGTAGAGGTCATTCTCTTGAAGAAGCCTCTTGCGTTTGGTCATACGGTAGCCGTAGAGCTCGTCTTCTTCGACTTCGTCGGGGACGAAGCCAACCACGAGCAGCATGCCCGCGAGGAAGATGAGAATAACCGCGGCGAGAAGAAAAAGTTCGAGAGGAATTCCGAACACGATGGAACCTCAGACCTGAATGCGAACGATTTTGAGAATCATCACCACGCCGATCACGTTCAGAACGGCGGCGATGGCGAGGATGATATATCCCGGGATAGTTTCGAAAAGCGGCGTGATAAGCTCGGGATCCATCAGATAGAAGAGCCCAACGACCACGGCGGGCATCAAGCCCATCACCCAGGCCTGCATCCGCCCCTGTGCCGTCTGCGTGTCGATGACTCGCTCGAGTCGATAGCTTTCGCGAATCGTCGAGGCGATATCTTCGAGAATCTTCGGGATATTTCCACCGACCGTCCGGCCGATGAGGAGCGCCGACACCGCAAGCTGCAGATTACGCGACGGAACACGCTCCTGCATGTTGATCAATGCCTGATCGAGAGGGGTACCCAGTTTGTACTCTTTGAGAAGAACCGAGTATTCCTGTGTGATGGGGGGTGGCATCGCATTGATGACATCCTGAATGGCGTCCGGCAGCGCGGGGTTCGCCTTGAAGCTGTTCGCCATATAGATCATCGACTCTTCGACCTGCTCGTCGATCATCTTGATGCGTTGACCCCACTCTCGCTTCAGGTAGATTCGCGGAGCCACGAGTCCCAGCGCGCCGCCGATGAAGAAGCCCATGGCCCAGTTCTCGAGAAAGAACCCGGCTCCAACGATGAAGAGCGCAAGAATGAGAGAGTGAACGAGAAAAAATTCCTGGGGCGAGATATCGAGAAAGAGCCGGTAGAGTTCTTTTCCGATGATCTTCTCGTACACGCCACGCTCGCGCGCCACGCGGTTCGCGACCCATTCGCCGCCCCCGATGACACCAAGGGTGCCGGCGATGAAGATCAGCGCCACTGCCACCCACATGACTGAGTTGCCAACGGCCACAGTAATTCCTCGTCAGTACAGTTTAAAGGCGTCGTCTTTGGTTTAGACGCCACTTTGTTGAACTTACTCGTTGCGCTTCGAGTGTAACGCGGCAAAAACACCGACGCAAGCTATCAGAATGGTACAGAACCCTCGCCAGCGCCACCCGTGGAACGAAAGAACCGATCAGAAGAAATCATCGGCAGCAGCGAGGCCCTTGACGATGAATTCCTGCACGAAGCTGGGCAGATAGCCGGTCGCAAGATGATACCCCTGGACCTTGTTCTCTTCGTCGAGGCCGGTTTGCTTATAGCGATAGATGTCTTCGATATGGATATAACCGTCGTCATCGATCCCCACGACCTCTGAAATGTAGGACACACGACGCGAGCCATCGCTGAAACGTGACTGTTGGATGATGATGTCGACGGAATTCGCAATCTGCTGGCGAATCGCGAGCGTGGGGAGTTCCATACCGCTCATCAAAACGAGCGTCTCGAGACGCGAAATCGCCTCAATCGGGCTATTGGAGTGCACGGTCGTCATCGAGCCATCATGCCCGGTGTTCATCGCCTGGAGCATGTCCAGAGCTTCGCCACCACGACACTCACCCACGACGATACGGTCGGGACGCATTCGCAGAGCATTCTTAACGAGATCACGAATCTCGATGGCGCCCTTACCCTCGAGGTTAGGCGGCTTGGTTTCGAGGCTCACCACGTGCTCTTGCTGAAGCTGAAGTTCGGCGGCATCCTCGATGGTGACGACACGCTCGGTCGGCCCGATGAAACTCGAGAGAACGTTGAGAAGCGTGGTCTTGCCTGAGCCGGTACCGCCCGAGATGATGATATTCTTTCGACCGCGCACCGAACGAGCGAGGAATTTGCCCATTTCGGGCGTCAACGAGCCGAAATTGATGAGATCAGCAACGCCGAGCCGGTCTTCCGGGAATTTCCGAATCGTCAGACAGGGATCTTTGAGCGCCAGCGGAGGTATCACGGCGTTCACGCGTGAGCCGTCCGCCAGACGCGTATCCACGAGCGGCGTCGATTCGTCGATGCGGCGCCCGCGGGGAATCACGATACGTTCGATGACCGTCATCATCGATTTTTCATCGTTGAAGAAACGGTCCGTAAGGACGATCTGCCCCGAGAGTTCGGCGTAGATATGATCACGATCGACGACCATCACCTCGGTCACTTTCCGATGCTTGATCAGATCTTCGATTGGACCCAGGCCGCAGACCTCATCCATCAGCTCCTTGAAGGTCATATCCTTGTCGAAAGGAGGCGGGATCATATTCTCGTGCATCTGCAGCAGCACTTTGAGCTTCTCGGAAACCTGCCGGACGACTCGCGGAAGTCGATAGTCGGTGATTTCGAAGCTATGCAGGTCGAGACGCTCTTTGAGTTCTTCGTGGAGCTGTGATTTGAAGCGCACAAATTCGCGTCGCTTCTCACGCGGAATGATCTCGACTTCTTCACCCGTGAGACTGATTCGCGGCTCTTCTCGCTCGGCGTTCGGCGCGAGGAAACCGAGAAACGCCTGCACGTCTTTCGGATCCGTCGAGCGCAGCTCTCGTGTTCCGAGGTCGCGTCCCGAGCTGGATTTTTTCGAGGTATTGGACTTCTTCGGGGCCGGCCGGCTGGCCG
>CAYFTY010000251.1:0-6406 GCA_964346045.1 uncultured Bradymonadales bacterium
TGCAGTCCATCGCCGAGCAGTATGGGGTGACGACGGCGCACGTCATCATGCGGTCGAACCAGACCGACACCGACACCTCGTCGAAATTCGTGCCCTTCACCTCTCCCGAGCAACGGTTTGGAGTCATTCGCAAGCTCTTGCGCAAGCTCAGCGAGCGACGACCGATCGTGATGTTTTTCGACGATCTGCAATGGGGCTGGGAGAGTATCGAATTCGTAAAGACCGTCCTCGACGATACTGAGGAATATCCAGTCTTCTTCCTGCTCGCGGTGCGCGAAGAAGCACTCGCCGAGCGAGAAGAAGAAGAGATGGCATTGTCGGCACTTCTCACCCACGAACGCGCCACCCAGCAGACCGTGACACCCCTCGACCGACGTGACATTCGGACCCTGCTCGAAAAGCATCTCCTCTTACCCGCCAACCTCGGAAGCGACGTTGCACGTCGAGCGGCGGGAAGCCCCCTCTTTGCAATTCAGGTCGTTGAGGACTGGGTCAAGCGCGAAATTCTGGTCGTCGAAAACTCCAAACTCGCTGTCAAAGAAGGCGAGATCGCGACCATCCCCAATAACCTCGCCGAGGTATGGGAGAGTCGACTCGCATATCTGATCCGCCAGCTCTCGAGTATTTCATCTTCGCCGGTGGAGACGCAGCGCGCCCGCCGGCCCGTCGATCCAGAACACGCCAGGCAGGCACTCCAGATCGCTGCGGCCCTTGGCCAGGATGTCGAGATGCACGAATGGCTTGCGGTCGTCGGAAAGGCCGGTCTGGATGCGCACCCCGAAATGATCGACGAAATGGCGAGACTCCGGATGGCGGTGCTCCATAGCGAAACCGATGGATTCTCATTCATCAGTCAGCAGCTTCGGGAGTCACTGATCACCCAATGCGAAAGAGAGGGGCATTGGGAGAAGCACAATATGCTCTGTGCTCAGGTGCTGACGAGCCTCTACAGCGAAGATCACGAAGGCCTTGCCGAGCGTGTCGGTCGACATTTCGTCGAGGCTCGAGCCTACCAGCTCGCTGTGACGTGCCTGCAAGAGGCCTATCGACGAATGCAGGGGGCGCAACAGAACGACCTCGGCGAAATCAATGACCTGCTCGCCCTGACGTATAAGCGAATGGGGGTACCTGAGGACGATCCCCGCTGGGCCGAGCTCTGGGTGCGGCGTGGTGTGCCCATGATCTACAGCGAGAATCCAGTCACCTTCAAACGCGGACGGGCGCTTCTCGAACGTGCCGAAGAGATCGCGCGAAACTCGGGGCGAGACCGTGTACTCGCGAGCATTTTGCGGGCTCAGGCATGGGCTTGTGCACAATCAGGCGACTATGACAGAGGCGTAGCGAAAGCTACGGAAGCCGGAGAATTGGTCGCCGGCAAAGATCGACTTCTCGCATCCGTGCTGCGAACTCATGGGCACGTCTTACTCGAGAGCGGAGACCACGTCTCGGCCTCGGAGTATTTCGAGCGGACGCTCGAGCTGGCGCCGGAATCGGTTCATGCAGTCTGGGCTCATCAGCAGCTCGCCGAATGCGCGCGTCGCGACCATCGCTACGATGAAGCACGCGAACTACTCGATGAAGCGCTCGAGCACGCCCGAGACGATTCCGTATCACTCGCCGAGGCCGCGGTGCAGATGACACGGGCCAAAATCGAGATGGTCTACGGGCGACTCGAAGAGGCCATCGAGAGCGCCAAGGCTGCTCTCGAGATACGCGAACTCGCGGGTTCCAACTCGGTGCTGGCCCTGGATTCTTCAGAGCTCCTCGCTCGTCTTTATCTGCTGATTGGCATGGAAGATCGGGCCGAGCCCATCCTGGCCGACCTGAACGAGCGATTCTCAGACGGTGCGCGCTCGGCGCGAAACCACATCGCAGACACGAATCTTCTCGCCGCCTGCCGGGCACGTCGCTGGGACGAGGCGCGTAAGGTCATCGAAGAGGCATTCGACTTTAAAAATCGACTGGATTCCATCCATATCTTCACGCTGCGAGGGGCCATCGAGATTGCGGCTCGCGCTGGGCAGGCAAAACTCGCGCAGGAACTTGCCGAAAAGCTCATCGAGGTCGCCGAAGAGAAGAAAGTCGAAGTCGACCGAGAAGCGATCGAGCTCGCAACACGCGCCGAGCCGGCCAGTCCCGATCTCTACCCCACGACAGAGCGCCCCATACCATCATTTGATCCGTTGGAAGCGACCGCGGCGGCCGACATTCCGAAATTCGAGCCCGCACTCACCGAAGAAAGCGAGCCTGAGGTCGTTACCGGGGTGCAGATGCTGACCCCCGAAGAACTCGAGGCGATGAAAGACCCCAGCTCGAACTCATTCTTGCCCGCGAGCGGAGACGTGGAGCTCAAAGGATACGAAGAAACGGAATTCGAGGTGGAGGAATGGGAAAAGGAATCCCACGATGAGTGGAGCGAGGCCGACGATAATGCGGGAACCGCCGTGCTCAACGGGGGCCCGAACCCCGCCGTAGACCTCGAGCTCGCCGAACTCGAAGAACTCGAACTCGAACCCCCGCCCGACACGGGTTCGGGGCTCGAGCGCGTCAAAGAGTTTGCACGCGAAAGTGAACCTTCGGGCCTGGATGAAACATCAGATGTCCCAGATGGTACCTGACGCATAACCTTGACATTGGGTGAAGCAGGTACTATCCCGCACCCATCGTTGTTTGTAGAGCATTTGCTCATTTTTGTTTCGTCTCGCCGGCAACGGCCGGTGAGAATTTCACGCGAGGAACCCATGAAAAAACTGATTACGATTCTTTTGCTCGCCATGTTCGCGGCTGCTTGCGGTGGAACCGCAGAAGTACCTGACGCAGATGAGATGGCCGAAGAAGCCAACAAAGCTGCTGAAGAAGAGCAGAAGCAGATGGAAGAAGAGGCGCAGGCCGAGGCTGAAGAAGCCATGAAGATGGACATCGTCGACACCGCTGTCGCCGCTGGAAACTTCACAACTCTCGTCAATGCCGTTACGGCTGCCGAGCTCGTCGAAGCTCTCAAAGGCGAAGGCCCCTTCACCGTCTTCGCACCCACGGACGAAGCATTCGCAGCGCTTCCGGAAGGAACGATCGAAAGCCTCATGAAGCCGGAAGGAAAAGCGCAGCTTCAACAGATTCTCAAGTACCACGTCGTGCCTGCGAAGGTCATGGCTGCTGACGTCCAGACCATGGACGCTGACACCCTCGCTGGTGAGAAGGCTCCGGTCGTCGTCGGTGAAGACGGAACCGTCACCTACGCTGGCGCCAAGGTCACGCAGACTGACATCGAAGCCACCAACGGTGTGATTCACGTCATTGACGCTGTCGTCATGCCGCCCGCCGAAGGTTCGGCATCGGCTGAGTAATTTGAAGCACCAGGTTCAAGATGGCGCCGCCTTCTGGCGGCGCTTTTCATTTCTTGGAGACGCTGTGAGCCTGAGAACTCGCAAAAGAAAGGAAATCGATCAGCGGTCCGAACTGGTCGAATTTGTCGAAGAAGGTCGTTCACTTCGAGACTGGGTGGTCCAGGCCGTCGATATCCGTGGAATCGACCTCGACGCAATTTCAGTCGAGAACACTCTCTTCATCGGGTGCCATTTCGACAACGACGCGGTACGCGAACGCCTGACCGCGCGTGGAGCCCGCTTCTTGCCCGAACTCGAGGACTTGCCCTACCGCCCTTACAGGCGATCCCTCTACACGGTCGAAGAATTGCTCGAGGGATACCAGGCAGGAAGCTATATCAAGACCGCCGACTCCGAGATCTACACGCATTTCGATCGCGAACGACACCATGAGGCCGGCGTGGCGATTCGAGAAGCTCTCGCACAGCGCCTGCACGATCACTCCATCGATGATGCACTCGAGGAAACAGTCGCAGAGCGACGTGGCCGCGGAGTCGTCGGCATCATGGGAGGCCATAGCACCGGGCGCGACGATCCACACTACGCCGAGGTCGTACGACTCTGCTGGCTGCTGACACGAGCTGGCTATTTCATAGCGAGCGGCGGTGGCCCGGGAATTATGGAAGCCGCAAACCTCGGGGCCTATCTCTCGCCCTATGAAGATGAATACGTCCTCGAAGCCGCTCTCGAAGTCCTCGTCGATGCGCCCAAATATGATGGCAACCAGACCGCTGGCACCCCCGAGTATGCAGAAGCCATAGGCATCTACATCGAAAAGGCGCGCCAGGTCTGTGACCTCTTCTTCGGACCGGATTCTCAGGAGATGGCCGAGCGCTACCAGCGACAAAGCGATACACCCGGCAAAAGCCTCGCGATCCCGACATGGTTCTATGGTCACGAGCCCACCAACCTCTTTGGGAACCACATCGCCAAGTACTTCTCGAATTCACTGCGAGAAGACGGACTTCTCGCCATTGCCGATGCAGGGGTGGTTTATGCACCGGGAAGCGCAGGCACCCTACAAGAAGTGTTCATGGACCTCGCGCAGAATCATTACGCAACGTTTGGCGCCCGCAGTCCCATGGTCTTCCTCGGCGAAAAGGCATTCGGAGAACTCTATGGGTTCATTCGAGGGTTCATCGAACGCCGCGACATGCAGCAAGAATACGGCGAGATTGTGACGCTCGTTCGTTCTGCCGACGAAGCTCTGGACTTCATCGAGGCAAATCCGCTCCGGCCGGTCACCCGAGTACCTCCCGTATACGACCTGATCGAATGAGACTTCGGATACTGGCATTCGTTCTCGGGCTGGTCGCTCTCTTTGGATGTGAGCGCAATACGGACGAGCGACCGGTGCGCGTCGCCCTGCCCGGTCAACCTGCGAATATCGATACAAATCGTGCTTACGATTTCATCGCGGGCACGATTCTGATGCAGACGAGCGAGGGGCTCACCCGACACGATCAAGAGCTTCAACCGCAGCCTGCGCTGGCCAGATCGTGGGAGTTCTCAGACGGTTTCCAGACCATCACATTTCGCATCCGCGAGGACGCACGATGGTCAGATGGCAAACCCATCCTCGCCGGTCATTTCCTCGATAGCTGGCGAAGACTTCTGAATCCCAACACTGCGGCTGAATACGCCTATTTTCTCTACGATATCGAGAACGCAGAAGCTGTGAACACCGGCGAGCTCGCCCCCGAAAAGCTGGGCGCGCGTGCCATCGACGACCATACGCTCGAGGTGCGGCTCAGGCGGCCCGCTCCTTTCTTTCCGCACATCACCACGTTCATGGTCACGCATCCGGTACGCAAAGATGTGATCGATACATATGGTGATGCCTGGACCGAGCCCGCCAACGTCGTTGTCAGTGGCGCCTATCGACCGGTCGAGCTCAAGCACGAATACCGGATGTCCTTTGCCCCCAACAAACACTGGGTCCTGGGCGACCCTCAGATCGAAAATCTCGAAATCTACATGACGGCCGAGAAAGCGACGGCCATGAACCTCTTCGTCGGAGGCGACCTGGACATCGTTGTCGACATGTTGCCGATTGCGATTCCTGCCTTCCGTGGCAAACCGACTTACGTCAATGAGCCCAAGCTCGAGGTTCGCTACGTCGGCATTCGCATGGACGAGCCGCCCTTCGACGACGTCCGGGCGCGCCGCGCGCTTGCACAGAGTATCCAACGTGACGAGCTACCGGCCGTCCTGAAGGGAGGCGAGCGGGCCACGAAAACGTGGCTTCCCGACGGGCTTTTCGGGCACGATGCCGAGATCGGCTACGACTACGACCCCGAAAAGGCGCGCGCAGACCTCAAAGCCAGCGGCTGGAAAGGTGACGACGCCCCCGTTCTGCTTTTCCGCGCAGGAGACGATTGGCGATTGATCGCAGAAAACCTGCAGGAACAGTGGCAGCGCGAACTCGGCATCAACGTCGAGATCCAGACTCGAGAACAAAAAGTCTTCTTTCGTGAAATCGACGGCGAGGCCCCGCCACCTGCACACCTCGCACGGTGGGTGGCGGATTTCCCCGACCCCGAAAACTTCATGAGCCTTTTCAAGTCCAACAGTGGAAACAACAGTCTGGGCTTTGCTTCCAAGCGTTACGACGCGCTCGTCGAGGCCGCTGTGCGAACCGATGATCAGACTGAACGACAGCGCCTCTACACCGAGGCGCAGAAGATTCTCGTCGAGGAAGAAGTCGCGATGATCCCGATCTACGTGGCCGCCCAGAACGCCCTCGTGAACCCGAGGCTCGAGGGATTGCGTTTCAATCCGATGGGAGATTTTCGCATCGCAGAAGCCCGGTGGCAGGACGAATGAAACTTCTCGAACGACTCACATCGCGAGTGTCGCTCGCATTTGTTGCGTATCGCGTCCTCTGGGGAGTCCCGGTTCTCCTCGCCGTGATCACCGTTTCCTTCATCGTCCTTCGCTTTACTCCCGGCGGCCCCTTCGACCGTGAAAAACCGCTGCCCGAAGCGATCGAAAAGACGCTCCGAGCCGAGCACCGACTGGAT
>CAYFTY010000252.1:0-6398 GCA_964346045.1 uncultured Bradymonadales bacterium
ATTCTCGTAGAGTTGTTCGAGCGCTGTCGGGTCTAGAGCAGCGAGGTCGTAGGCCACGATGAGCCCGGGTTCGTCGGTTCCTTCTTCGGGCCAGGTCTCGAGTTTCAGCCCAAATACCTCGGCAGTCGCCATCGCCAGAATCTGGCTGTCTCGGTCGGGCATCGCCCAGACTTTTCGAGGGCGGATATTCCATACCTCGAGCACCTTCCCGAGCCTCTCGATGCCCTCGCGGCATGTGGACATCGAGTCCTGGACAAACGCATAGCGGCCCCGCATGGCATCGTCGAAGCCAAACGGTGAAAGATGCAAGAGGAGCGAGCCATTCGTGACGAAATGCCAGCCGCGCAGATCGTTTTCACTCAACGTTTCATCGCCGGTGATCTGGTCATGTCGCGCAACGAAGCGCTTGATCCGGCGATACATGAACGATTCTTCGTCTCCCTCAGCGACCATTTCGGGCAAGAGCTCGCGAGCGGTGTCGATGTCGCCCGCCATGACGCTGTTGAAGGCCAGCAGATAGCGCATCATGAAACTGCGCTCGACCAATTCTGGAACGTCGCGCAATACGTCGGCCGCTTCGGCGTTGAAGCCCGCGATTTCGAGGGCGTGCACCAGTTCACCGACCACATTCTCTTGCTCGGGCGATATCTCGTTGGCCCGGGCGAGCACGGTCGCCGCCAGCTCGGGAAGCCCCGCTTCGATGAGCTCGTATCCGAGGTCGTAGAGGGCATCGACATTCACGGGCTGCTCGGCCACCTCGCGGGCGGGCTCGCCGAGTTCCTCACCCGTGATCTCATCGGCGATGTCGGCGAAAATCGTCCAGCGGGCGCTCCAGTCCTGACTGGATTCGAACGTCGCCGGCCAGGATAGCCAGGGCTGCAACTCGCTGAATGCGGCCTGAGGGGATCCACTCTCGAGCAGCGTGCGGGCCTCGCGAAGTGCTTCGTCTCTGGAGTCTGTCATACCTTACCGCCTTACCCTTCCGTGCGGGGTGCCTTCGTGGAAGCCACTCGCCGTTTGAACCCCCACGACGACGCGGTCTCTAAATTCGTTGATATCGCGCGCGCCGACATAGGTGAACGAAGATTGCACGCCCGTGAGGATGTTGATGAGGATGTCGCCCACGCCTTCCTGGCCCTCGCGCAGATAGATCCGTGAGCTCGAAATCCCCTCTCGGAAAAAGCCCTTTTTCGCCTTTTCGAACGAGTCGAGACCGGCCGTTCGGTCACGCACCGCCCGGGCGCTCGCCATGCCGTAGTTCTCCTTGTAGAGAAAGCCATCGGAGTCTTCTTTGATGTCTCCGGGGCTCTCCCATGTCCCCGCCAGCCACGTTCCAACCATCACGCGCGAGGCCCCGGCTGCCAGGTAGAGAGCCACATCTCGCGGGTATCGCACACCGCCGTCGGCCCAGACGTCCGAGCCGAGTTCATGAGCAACATCCGCACAGGCCTTGACCGCCGAAAAGGTGGGGCGCCCGGCACCTGTTTGCATCCGCGTCGTGCACATCGCGCCTGGCCCGACGTTGACTTTGACAATATCTGCGCCCGCTTCGATCAGCGCCCGCGTGCCTTCGGCAGTACAGACATTTCCAGCACAGATGACGGCATCTTCCCCGAGAGCCTCTCGGGTCTCGGCGAGTACCTCGAGCATGCGTCGCTGATGGCCGTGTGCCGTATCGAGCACGATCGTATCGACTCCCATCTCGAGAAGGGCGCCCGCCCGTTTCGGTGCATTCGAAGAAATCCCGACCGCTGCAGCCACCATGAGGTGTCCGGTTGCATCGATCGAGGGGGTGAGCAATTCGAGCCGCACCGCGTCGTCACGCGTCAGAATGCCGAGCAGCCGGCCATCGTCATCGACGACGGGCGTGGCCCGGACGCGTTCGCTCTCCATACGGATGAACGCATCGCGATTGCTGACGTCTGGCGTGATCGACACCACCCGCTCGGACATCACCTCACCGACCGGCGTGTACTGGTCGGTCTCGCGCAGGTCAGTCTGTGTCGCAATTCCGATCGGCCGCCGTTGGTCATCGACGACTACGACCATGCCGTGCGAACGCTTTCGGATGATGCCCTGCACGTCGCGGACGGTCGCCGATGTCCTTACGCTCAGGGCGGTGTCGAATCGCGGGTCGGCCGCTTTGATATGGTCGACGATTCGCTGCACGGTCTCGAGCGCCATGTCCTGGGGCAAGACCCCGAGGCCGCCGAAACGCGCCATCGTTTCGGCCATGCGCTTTCCGGTGACGGCGTTCATGTTGGCCGAGACCACAGGGATGGATCCTCCCTGAAAATCAGGAGGTGTGAGGTCGACGTCGAGTCTCGATGTGCCCTCGAAGTACGAAGGCACAATGAAGACGTCGTCGAGTGACACTTCGAGTCTTGTGTCGCGTTCGGAATGAAGAAAGCGCATTGATTCGTTCCTTGGGCAGAAATCCGGGCGCGGCTTTATAACAAGGTCGAGACGAGTCGGCTACCTTGGTTCGCGCTGACGCGCCCGAACGTGTAAGATGCCGGCGGCTTGGCGGAGCACGAGTTGAGACGTACGTGGACAATTTCGCTGGCGATTTTCGTTCTGGCATCCTTGCTGGCGACGCTGGCCTATTTGCAGAGTCGACCTTCTGAACAAGAGCAGGTGCTCGAAGCCGCCAACGACTTCTACGAGTCGCGCGCGCCGTTCGAGCGTCCGATGCCCTACACGCAGGTTCCCGAGGGGCTCGGAGACATGCGTGCTGAGACA
Organism: uncultured Bradymonadales bacterium; assembly: GCA_964346045.1. Lineage (GTDB taxonomy): Bacteria > Myxococcota_A > Bradymonadia > Bradymonadales > Bradymonadaceae > CAYFTY01. Next base: position 2,743 of record CAYFTY010000252.1, read on the forward strand.
TGCGGCGCTTGCCATCAGGAAATCTACAAAGAATGGGCGGTCAGTACGCACCGGCGCGCCTGGCTCGACGATGCTCAATTTCAGGCTGAGCTGGCCAAATCACGTGGTGAGCATGGCGGTGATGGGGATGTCGGGTGGCTCTGTGTGAATTGTCATACGCCACTGGTCAATCAGCTTCCTCAGCTCGTCGTCGGACTCGAAGACGGAAAGATCAACAAGCCTATCTATGCGGATAACCCGGTTTTTGATGCGAAGTTGCAGAAGGACGCGATCACATGCGCGGCATGTCATGTGCGCGACGGCATCGTCTATGGGCCACGTGGAAATAGTCCGCAGGCGCCTCATCCGGTGGCCAGGGGCGAGCATCTCATGGGAGTCGAAGTCTGCACGGATTGCCATCAGGCCGAAATGATTTACGAAGAACAGGTGCTCGGGTGTTTCTTCTCGACCGGTCGAGAGTGGGAAAAATCGCCCGCCGCTGCAGCGGGGCAGACCTGTCAGGACTGTCATATGCCGATGGTCGAACGGAAGGCGGCCGAGGCGTATGACGTGCCGGTGCGTAAGACTCGTCGGCACTGGTTCGGTGGATCTCTGATTCCGAAAAAGCCTGAGTACGAAGACGGAATTGCGCCTCTGCGTGCCGTATTCGGGGATGGTATCGACGTGCGATTTGTCGATGGGAAAACCGACATCGAGCCATTTGATTTCGAAGAACTCGCCGAAAAAGATATGCGCATCGCCGAAGAGAGAGAGCGTGCGTGCGAAGGTGAATGCAGGCAGGTCAGTCTGGTCGTCGAGAATATATCCGGTCATCGCATGCCCTCGGGCGATCCAGAGCGTCATATCGACCTTACCCTCACCGCACGCGGGCCCGATGACGAGATTTTCTCGCAGGTCTGGTATCGATTGAATTCGCGGTACGAGTGGTGGCCGAAGATCGAGCAGCAATCGGATACCAGGCTCGAGCCTGGAGAGACGAGGGCTCTCGTTCTCGAAGTGCCAGCTCAGACGACGCGTATCACTGTACGTGGCGAAAAATACCGCATGTATCAGGATGCATTTGATTATCATGAACTCGAAGGTTCCTATGTTCGCGGTCGCACCTTTCTCGAAGAGGAGTGGCTTGTGACACCCGGTGCCGCGAACGAATTGGAGGACGCCCGATGAAAAGAGCATTTTACATTGCGCTCATGGCCACAGTGGCCTGGGGGTGCGATTCGAAGAAGAAAGAAGCCGATGACGAGGCCCAGAAGACTCAGACTGCCGCCCAGGTGGCCGCTGAGGATGCGGGCGCCGCCGAGGCCCAGGCCGTCACCTTTGTTCCGGCCGAGGGTTGGACGGTGATCGACCACAACTCATCTGCGGCGCTCCTGCCCGAAGAGCTGGCGGCTGCACGCAAGGCGCAGGGCCACCTCGGGATTCGCCTGATCGGGACGCTCTCGCAGGCCGTGAACTCGAAAGGCGCCGCCGAGGCCGTCAAAGTCTGCAATACCGATGTGGCGGGGATCCGGGAGGGCGTCGAGGCCGAATTTGGTGTCGAAGTCGGGCGGACCTCACATAAGATTCGGAATCCCAACAACACACCCCCGGACTTCGTCAAGCCGATCGTCGAAGCGCGCTATGCCGAGCCGGTCGCGATGATTGGGCCCAACAAAGAGGTCGGTTGGGTCTTTCCATTGCGCACTGGACCTCTCTGCGCCCAATGTCACGGGACGGACGACAAATTGGCTCCCGGGGTGGAAGACAAACTCGCCGAACTCTATCCCGAAGATCAGGCTCGCGGCTTTGAAGTCGGTGAATTGCGAGGATGGGTCTGGGCAAAGAATTCACCCGAATCCTGAGGAAATCGTGAGCTGGACCCACATCTGGCGACACGGAAACGGGCATCGCTTTTCGGCCCTGAGGGATTTCATTTCGTCGTGGTTTGGCGATGTTGGTCCTGATGATGGACTGGTCGTCGACCGTCCTTCTGGACTGCCCGAAGCGCTCGTCGAATTCTACGAATGGGTGGGGCGCCGCCACGACCTTTTGCGCCAGCACCATGTATTGCTTTCGCCCGAATTCATTGAGCCTGACGACGATTACACCGTCTTCTGGGCTTCGCGCGGTGGTGAGTTTTCGTGGGCATTCGAGACTGGAGAATGCGACGACGAACCCGAGGTTTGGATGGATGTCCGCAGCCTGCACCGCGATGAAACGTGGGTTTGCGTATCGTCGCGGATGTCCCGATTCCTGACGCAGATGGTGCTTGTTGAAGTCGCCATGGCGGTGGGACGTTTCGGCGGGACGGCGGTCGCCCCGGTTGCTAAACGCGTTGATTTTCGACCCATGTACGCACCCCTCGACTTCGACGTGTGGCCTCGCCTGGTGCATCAAGCGTTTGGAAATGATGACACCCTGATCGTAGAGAACGAGGCGGGTCGGTTCTACGTCGCAGCCCGTGATCGCGACGCGTGGCGCAAAGTTCTGGCCAATTTCGAGGGGCGCGGATTCGAATGGGAAGTCGAATGGAGTGATTAGGCTCCATGGCCGCCGAAGTGCGCGACCAGCTCGCGTGCGAGAGTTCGGACCTCGGGATCCTCATCATCGACGAACTGACCGAAGACACTCCGAAACTCCTCCCAATCGAGCATGGCCATCGAGCCGAGCGCGGCAACGCGGACCTCACTTTCACTGGCATTCAGGGCAGCGCGAAGTACGTCTGAAACGTCTTCGGTCGGTTGTGCTTCGAGGGCTCCAAGCCGGGTCAGCGCCGCGGCACGTTCTTCAAGATTTTGAGATTGAGCCATCGTGAGAATCTCGGGGACTCTTGCGAATCCGATCGATCGCAAAGCTCGCGCCACATCCTCTCGACGAGGCCCATAGGTCGTGACGATGAATGCCGGCGCGATCTGTGGAAGATCGATCTCGACCATCGTCCGTTCGGCATCGGCCACGAACCACTGCACAAAGGCCGGCTCGTCGTCGAATCGATTGCGCGCATCCTGGAAAATCCAGCCCCGGGATGCCGCCAGGGCATGAACCTCCTCGGGTCGAGTCTCGAGATCGCTGACCAGCTGGATGGCGTCGGGCAGCGAGGCGGAAGAAGCGAAGGTCGGATTTTCTTCGAGAAGCTCGAGTAGCATTCTCGCCTCTCGCTGAACCGTGAAGTCGAGAGCCTGCCCGTTTGCGAGGGCGCGAATTGCCTCGATATAGGGTTCATGGGGGTGCGATACCGCGAGGCGGACAAAGGCGAGCTGTGCCGATGCGTCCAGTGCATCGACTGCGGGCAGGCGCGAGGCGATCTCTTCGTGGTCTGCATCGGATCCAGCCGTAAATGCGATCTTCTGCAGGGCATCCTTCCAGTCTTTGGTATCCACTAGCTCAGCGAGCGCTGTCTCGTAGTCGAGCAGCTCAGGGCCGAAGTCCTCGAGGGCACCGTTGGCACCCGTCACGATCAATCCCTGAAGGCCGAGGACCTCATCATCCATCCAGGTGATCAGGCTTTTGCAATCTTCACTGAGCCATGACGAGCGTCGCGACTCTTCGGCATTTGCGTAATCCTCCTGCAACGGTTGCCAGCCCGCCTGCCAGGCCTCGAACTGAAATTGAATCAATGAAGAAATACCGTCGCCGACCAAATACGACTGGTGATCGTCGCCCTCGAATTCGAGGGC
>CAYFTY010000253.1:0-6380 GCA_964346045.1 uncultured Bradymonadales bacterium
TGTACTCGGCCGCCAGAAGCCATTCGTCCAACTGACTGGAGAGACCCCGCTTGAGTGCGAGATCTACGACGCTATATTTGGCTTCGGTGCGGTCGAAGATGGTGATTTTCCGCGCCCGCTGCCGACCATCTACGATTAGGCTCGCCGGCCCAAGACCGCTCAGAGCCCGATGAACTCGCAGAGATAGCGGGTGCCCTGATCGTCGGTCACCGCTACGAGCTCGGTGTCCGCGACCCAGTAGGTTGCCAACAAATCGCCTGTGCCGAGCGTGATCTCGGCACCAAAGCTGTATGTTCCGCGCCAGGTAATCAGCTCGTACGAGAGCTCTTCTTCGTTGGGCAGATCATGTGCCTCTGAGAAGTGGTAGATGGCCGAGATGAGGTCACCGTCGAGCTCGTCGTTTGTGCCGGCTTCTTCGATCGTGATCGTACCGCTCTCGCCCGTGCGGTTGTCGATCGTCCATTGAAGAGACTCGATGGAGTTGTTCCAGCAGCGCGGGAACTCGGCCGTATAATCGACCTCATCCGCGCAGTAAAAGCGATTATCCGGGCTCTGATTCGACTGATGCATGCCCAGCAACTCGCCGTCGAAGTCGAAGACAAATCGCATGCCGTCTTCGTCGGCATAAGCATCGATCCAGATCACAGTGCCACGATCGTGCGAGTATTCTTCGACATTGAGTCGGATTGAATCGTCACCGTAGTCACCGAAGAGGTCCTCGAAAGAGCCATAGATGTCGTCCCAGTAGCTCACGTAATAGTCGACCGCTTTTGCCGCGAGAGAATTCAGGTCGCATTTCTCTTCGACCGGCACATCGAGCTGGTTCTGAAACTCGAGTTCAGACGTGACGACCTCGAGAATCTGCTCGGTGCATCCCTCGCCAAAGCCAGTTTCTTGCGGCAGCCTCTCGTATACGTCGGCACGACATTCACCTGCGCCGGCCATGGGGCAGCCGTCACCCTCGCATGAGGCGCGCAGCGCGATCGACCCGGTCATTGTCGATTTGAAAGGTTTGACGATGACGCGATAGAGGCCGGCTTCGAATTCGCCGTCGATCTGCGAGTAGAGGTTTCCGGCGTGGTCATCGTTCTTTTCGATGTAGCGACCCCAGCTCTCGTCCTCGTTTTCGCGCTGGTAGAGATACATCACCGTGTCGAGATTGCGGGTCGAAATCTCGGTCTTCAATTCGAGGCGAGCCGCGGCGCTGAGCTCGAACGTCCACGCGTGAAAGGTCTGATCTTCACTGACCTCGGCGTTATTCGCTCGATTGAAATTCGCGTCGCCGTGCTCGGTCGGGCTGAAGAAACTGTCGCTCTTACCGTCGGTGAGCGGATTGTCTTCGGCTCCCTTGTCGACAGGCGCGGTCTCGTCGCCCCCGCAGGCGAAGAGGAGGGTTGAGGCGAATAGAAGGATCCAGATGCGATTCATGGCGGCTCTCATGGTGGTTGTCGTACCAGAGAAGATATAGCGAAAAGCGTGCCAGATGAATATGACGCTAGAATGCGGGGTTGCGAGGCCTGGGGTGGCAGATCGATCTTCCGATCGGGGTCTCTTGACCTCAGGTGGATAGCCCATGAGCTTTCCGATCGCTGGCGTCCGTGGCCACCAATCGAGCACACGGGTCGTCAATCGATAGCCCGCGAGAATTTCAACCGGGTCGCTCGCGCAGCTCGAAATCGATGCTTTCGAGCACGCGTGGGCGCTCGATGTCGTCAAGTCGAAACTCGGCAAAGTCTTCGGTATCGAGATCGATTCCGATCAGCACCCACGACGGCGCGCGATACGCCAGAAACTGCGTTTCGACCGTGGACGTGCGGCCTTCAGACTCGAACCGCAATACTTTGCGACGTCTGAAGGATTCGGCAATCGCGGGCAGCACCCTCGAGCGAATCGAGCCACTCTCGGTCGCTTCTGCATCTTCGACAATCACTCTCTCGAGAAACCCGACGACTCCTTCGCGATGTGACCTCGCCAGCGTTTCTTCGATCTTGCGGATGGCCGAACGAGCCGGCGCCGACATGGGGACCGCCTGAGTGATTTCAGCAAGCCTCGCGCTGAGCACGAGCTCGAGCGCTTCACCGGCTTCGAATTCGATGGCGCCCGAGCGCGAATCGGCGGCGAGGCGGATGCCACCCTTGCGGCCAGGCTCTCCATGGATGGGATAGCCGTCGAGTCTCAGCGTCGCGATATCGCGGTGCAAGGTACGCAGCGATACGCCCAGATGTCTTGCGGCATCGTCGGCCGTGACCGTCTTTCGGTCACGCAGCCATCCCAGCAGTTTCTGTCTTCGTTCGTGTGGCTTCATCGAGGCGCCCGTGCAGATACCATGTCATTTGCTGACATTATATATCCGGGGACGACCTGCGCCTAGGCTTCTTTTTTGCGACCCAGAAGGCGGTCAAAGAAGCCCTCACCGCGTGCTTTGGACATCGCCCACTCGCTCTTCTTGGCGAGCGCGCGTGCGTCCTGGGCGCCGATCATCGCGTCGAGGATCTTTCCGTCATGCGTGACGACGACCGTCGGTAAAGAACGCACGTTGAATAGCGATGCCAGCTCGGGATGGGCCTCGGTATCGAGTTTATAAAACTCGATGGGTTGGTCGGCGTATTCTTCAGCGACCGCTTCGAAATGGGGTCCCATCATGCGGCACGGACCACACCAACTCGCCCAGAAATCAATCATCGCCGTGGGTCCGCCCTGCGAAAGTATTTCGTCGAGCTGCGATTCTTCCGTTATTTCTTTCGTATATTCTGCCATGGGTCCTCCTACTCCAAAGGATTCATTCCAGACGAACGAGAATTCAAGACGCGTACCATAATCGAACGAGCCCCGGCCTCCAAACCTCAAAAAACCAGTGAACTCAGAAACTTGGCAAGTCGGGTGGCACGCATGGGATGTCGCATGAACGCTCGAAAACGTGTCATTGAATCAACAATGTTGCAACGTTTCTGCAACGCCAGGGTGTCTATCGAGCTCTTCTCGCAGCCCTTGTAGACACAAGCGGTTGAAATATAGAGGTTTGAATTTCTCGACAGAAGCGGATCGGAAATTGCTTTCTCTAAGCCTACAAAGAAAACGAAGTTTCATTGAATTTCGGGAGCAATTCCCGAATCAGGGAGAGGCAATTATGGCAGAAGAACTCCGAATCGCAGCGGATGAGTCGCGCGATGTCGAGTCGATGCTTGCCGAGATTTTGACGAGGCTCGATCGCATCGAGCAATCGGTCGAAGTCCTCGACGACGCATCACGAGAGGTGCCAAATCTGGTCGCAGCCGCGACCGATACGGCAGATTTCTACATTCGGCGCGCGCAGGACCGTGGCATCGACGTCGACGAGCGCGCGCGAAGACTCGCGGGACTCGTCGAAAGGATCACCGAACCCGAGGTACTCGACGCACTCGAGTTCGTCATCGATGCGCTCAAAGACGCACCGGGACTGGTGGCGATGGTCGCCGACATCATCGACGACCATATCGGTCGCGCGGTGGCGCGAGGCGCAGACGTGAACCAGATGACACGCTCGGCCGTCAAAGGAGCGGTCAAGCTCAGTGAATTCGTCCTCAGCGAAGAATTCACGGCGTTGCTCGACTCGGGGATGCTCGATCCGAGCACCGTACGCGTGGTGGGCCGAGCCGGGCGCGCCCTTGCTGACGTGAGCGACGACGAAACCGAAACGCCGGGATTATTGGGGCTTCTGCGACGAAGCCGTCAAACGAACGTCCGGCGCTCGTTGAGCTTTGGCATCCGAGTCAGCCGACGCTTTGGCGAACTCATGCACAGCCGCGAACAACACCAACTCGAAGACAAGCGCTGATAGCGCTCCGACATATAAGAGGACCAACCATGAAACATCATCAAATCATCATTGTCGGCGGCGGTACCGCCGGCATCTCCGTCGCGGCTCGACTCGCCAATCTCGAGAAAGGCCTCGACATCGCCATCTTTGATCCGGCCGAAAAACACTACTACCAACCGCTATGGACGCTGGTGGGTGGCGGTGTTTTCGACCTCGAGACCACCGGGCGAGACGAAGCCGACCTGATTCCGGTGGGTGCCACCTGGATCAAAGAGGCCGTAGCTTCATTTCAGCCCGAGGATAACCAGATCACCACGGCAGATGGTGAGACGTATCAATACGACGTACTCGTCGTTGCGCCGGGAATCCAGCTCAACTGGGATCAGATCGAAGGTCTCGAGGGGCATCTCGGAAAGAACGGTATCTGCAGCAATTACAGCTACGATACGGTCGAATCGACGTGGGAGAACATCAAGAATCTCAAAAGCGGCAATGCCGTATTCACCTTTCCGGCGACTCCGATCAAATGTGCGGGTGCTCCGCAGAAGATCATGTGGCTCGCCGAGCATCACTTCGAGCGCGAAGGCCGTCGCGACGCGATCGATATCCACTACGGCTCGGCAACAGGCGGTATCTTCGGGATCGAGAAATATGGCCGAGCGCTGCAGAAACTGGCCGACCAGCGAAAGATCATTCCGCACTATCAGCATAACCTGGTCGAGGTGAAACCCGACGACAAAGTCGCGGTCTTCGAGCATATTGAAACCGGCGAGAAACTCGAGCTCGACTACGAGATGCTGCATGTGGTGCCGCCGCAGAGCGCGCCCGATTTCGTGGCGAAAAGCCCGCTCGCCAACGAGGACGGGTGGGTCGACGTCGACAAGTATACGACCCAGCACACGAAGTACCCCAACGTCTTTTCACTGGGTGATTCGAGCAGTCTTCCCTGTTCGAAAACGGGCGCTGCGATCCGCAAACAGGCACCGGTGACAACCGCCAATATCGTGGCGTTCATGGAACATCACGAGCTCACGGCGAGCTACGATGGCTACGCGTCGTGTCCGCTCGTGACAGGCTACGGCCGGCTGATCCTGGCCGAGTTTGGCTACGATGGAAAGATCATGGAAACCTTCCCATTCGATCAGGCTCGCGAGCGCTACAGCATGTATGCACTCAAGGCTTACGGGCTGCCCGAGATGTACTGGCACGGCATGCTTCAGGGTCGCGTCTGAAGCCCTGATCTATCGCCGCATTCCGAGAGCATCGATTTCGAGCATGGCCGGCATCGATATCGGGGCTCTCGGGCCTGACTTCTGGCCCGTACGCTTGTTTCGCTCGGCCGACTCCTGACGGACACGGACCACGACGGCGTCGTGCGTGAAGAACGCCGCGCGCCAGGCCGAAAGGTCGAAATGGCTCATCGATGCTGGCAAATCCTCGAGGGCTAACTCTGTCTCGGCGCCTTCCTCGCGGTCAAAAACGACCACCTGCTGACCATTCTCTCGTCGCCGAAGCGCCCAGAGGCCCAGACTCGGCGACCAGCCGACATATTCGTGTCCGGGCGGCCATTCGAGCGTCTCGATTTCTTTGAGATGGAAGTTTCGCACCTGTGGATACTCATCGCAGGAGTCGATCACCAACCCTTGCGAGGTCAGTCGAATCGCCGCTCGTTGCCCGCGCAAAAAGAGATTGGCCGAACCCTCGGCTCGCGAAACGATTTCATAACAACGCGTCCGGTGCGGCGCGACCAGAAACACCTTTCGTCGAGAAATGGAGTAGTGGAGTTTTCCCGGTACGAGCCCACCGAGGTCGTCGTAGAGATGAGCGCTCGCAATATGCGAGACGTGCACGGCCCCGGCCCGCTTTGTAGTCTCGATGCGATTGACGTCGGCGATGGGAATCTCGAGTTCCTGAAGTCGCGCCCCACCCGATGCGTGGATGCGTTCGAGGATGGTCTTTTCTCTGGTTTCATAGGCCATCCAAAGACGTGTTGCATCCGTCGATAGTGAGAGGGCGAGTGGGCGAGCGTCTGCGGGAATGGGCCGATACATTTTTCTCATCTTTTACCTCGTTCGTTCGATGAAGCTACCTTCGCGAAGATGAGCTACGGCCTCTACTCAAAGTCGCTCAAAGCCGCCGGCCAGCGATGTAAGACTCCCCGAAGTGTGTGCTGCGTCTTGCCCGATACCGAGCGAACATCGATACTCGGGAGGCACCGCCAACAAGGAATCGGGATGGATGTCTTTCACCGCCGTACGATCCAGTCGCCGTTTGTCGGGCGCGATGGACTGCTCGACAAGTTGGGCTCGCAACTCGGTCCAGGAAAGATGGCGACTCTGGTGGGCGCACCTGGTGTCGGTAAGACGCGGATCGCCACCGAGTTCGGAACACGATCCGACACATGGCAAACGCGCTTTTGCACTCTCTCGAGTTCAACGAATGAGACCGAAGTTCTGAGCGCGATTTCGGCAGCGCTTGGAGTGGGCGCCAACCGCACGCGTTCGCATGAAGAGCTGATCGAGCTGATACGCCGGGCGCTGCAAATACCCGGAGTGCTCCTCGTACTCGACAATGTCGAACATAT
>CAYFTY010000254.1:0-6370 GCA_964346045.1 uncultured Bradymonadales bacterium
AGCACTGGTATTGAATCGCGTGATCACCCTGCCAGCGGCCTGCCTCAGAGAAGAACTGCTGATATCGCATCGGCGGATTGGGCGGGATGAGATTGCCGTCCATATCCTCAATGCCGAAATCGTCCGAGAACATGCGGATTCGATTCATCAGGTGCATCGCGACACGTTCGTCGTAGGTCGGCATATCGCCGGCCCCGATTCCCGAGAACCAGTAGGCCTGCGAACTTTCGCCGAGCTTTTGTTTCTGCGTCTCGTGATGCACGGGGCGCGGGTTCTCGGTGGTGTCCGTGCTGCAAGAAAGTGCAAAGAGGGCAGCCGCGGCCACGAGTCGTTTCATTATCTTGGTGAGCATTCTCAATTCTCCAGGTGATCTGGAAGGCTAGAGTCGTCTGCGACGCGCGCCGCCTATCATGGCGATCACTCCGATCAGAAGCAAATCATCGAGATCTGGTTCTGGAACATCCATCGTGCTGCACCCGCCGCTCGGGCCCCGCTGGGGCTCTTTCTCGACAGGCTCTTCCATGTCTGTCTCGCGGGCAGGCTCCATTTCGGAGCTGGAACCCATATCGAGTTGGCCGACATCTTCGGTTTCGCTGCAAGTCTCGTCAACTGCGCCATCGCAATTGTCGTCGAGTCCATTTCCGCAAACGTCGCGCTCTTCGGGGCCGACTTCGTCATTGCATTCGCCGGTCCACTGACCGCTCACGCAGCGTTCGACGCCCGACGTGCAGATTCCCTGGTCTCGTGTGCCAAATGGCCCGGTGTAGCACGAGCGCGCATCGCCGGTTCGGCAGCTCTGGCCGCTGGGTGAGCACGTGTCTGCCGGTCGTTCCTCGACGAATAGCTGACATTCTGATCCCATCCCGACTCCGAGACTTCCGGCCGAGGGATAGGTCAGGTGATTTCCATTGCCATCCGTGAAATGGAAATAATAGCGGTGACAGCCAGGCTCGAGCGCGACCGTCGTTTCGAATGCCCCGTGGTCGGCCTCGCCGAAAGCAAGGTCGAGCTCGTTGCATTCGCCGTTTACGATGACGAGAGCACTCCGGGGACCGTCCGAGCCAGGCTGATAGAACGTCGCCCCAAAGGTTGCGCCCTGTCCGGCGGTCAGATGAATGCCGTCGCCGATCACCGGAGGGCTGCCTCCCGCACCAAAATCCTGCACCCACGCTCCGGGAACATGCCCGGGACCGAGCAGAGTCGAAGACGGCGAATTCATATTCGCCCAGTGTCCGGGCGACTGGGTCCAGCCTTCGATGGCCGCAGACGCGGTGGGATAGCCCTGCGCCATATTCTCACCGCGGTAGGCGCTACTGAACAAAGCCACGCGTTCTTCAGAGCTCGTCGTTCCGCATCCAGTGCTTGGTCCCGTGCACTGAACCTCGCCGTCGACCATGGCGAGTTCGCAGCAGGATGAATGGTCTTCACACCAGCATCCCTCTTCTGCGATATGGCGCGCATGAAATCGTGCGGCCTCGGAAAGTGAGAGATCCCAGCGCAGAGGAGGGCTGGGTGGATAGACGTCCGAGGGGTTGAATGCACCCGGCTCGGTTCGCGCTCGATTCGTGAGATAGAGAATCCGGCGTTCCGAGAGAGATGGGAATGAGCCAAAGGGCTCGCCGAGTGCCTGCTCGACGTGTCGTGCCGACGGCTCTTCGTCGAGTCCATTGCTCCCGCAGGCGCTCATGCCGAATGCAAAGAAGACCAGGAGAATTGTCGCCTTCGACAAAAAACGAAGCGGCCGCAGAGGGCCGCTCGCAAGATCTCGGTTCGGACAAATGCTCACTTGTCCTGCTTTGCCAGAAACTTCTCGCACCCGCGATTTACCTCTTTGAGATTCGGCGTGATCATCTTGACCACGAAACCTTCGACAACGGTGCCGACCTTGCCGGCCACGAGACGTGGCACGCCAGGAATCTTGGCCGCATCGACCCGAAGCTTGCCTTCGATATGCACCTCGGTTCGCGCGCCTTGTTGCATGTAGCGCGTGGTACCCGAGCAATGGATGGCTTCGGATAGAAAACCAACCTCCATGTCCCAGTTGCAGAGATGCTGGTCATCGAACCACGTTGCTCGGTCGGTCCATTTGAGCATCTCGGGCTTGATGAATTTCTGCGCCATCTTTGGGACGTCTTTGTCCTCGGCCGACCAGATGTTGACGATCTTTACCGTCGTGTCGTCGAGCCGGTCATAGGACTCCACCTCGATGTCCTCGATGGTGGGCAGATAGGGCTGCATTTCGGAGAGATGATCCCGAAAGGTTTCGTAGACCAGTTGCCGGTCGTACGAAATCGTGTCGCGGATGTCGATGGATGCCATGCGTGTTTCCTGCTGTCATGAGAAGAAGTCGTAATTGGCCTTTGTGAACTCCGACCATTTTTCGGGGACGTCGTCCTCTTCGAAAATCGCCTCGACCGGACATTCCGGCTCGCAGGCACCGCAGTCGATGCAGATATCGGGATCGATGTAGAGCTGTATATTCGCGAGCGCTTCGGTGTCTCCTGCCGCCTGCATGTCCTTGATCTCGTCGACCGTAATCGGGCCGTGGATACAATCGACCGGGCAGACCTCGACACACGAAGTATCGCAGGTGCCGACACATGGCTCAGTGATGATGAATGTCATAATTTTATCCTTGTCAGGGCCGTTGAGGGTTGTCGAACTACGCACCCCTTTGATGCGAGCCCACGTCTATCTTTTACAAGACAGCGTGAGAATCAACTTCAATTCTCGATTTTGTCGTGCAGTGAAGAGTGGTCATACCAGTTGACCAGATGATCATTTTTGGTTACTCTGGGGTCAGAATCGAGCAAAGGATCGGACGTGAATTTGAAACCAGTCGAAAAGAAGTCCTTATCGGATGCCGTCTTCGAGCAACTGCGAGACGAGATCGTCACCGGGGCCATGGAGCCTGGCACTGCCCTGCCGTCCGAGCGGGCTCTCTGCGAGATGCTCGGGGTCAATCGGGGTGCCGTACGCGAGGCGTTGAAGCGACTCGAGCAGGCAAGGTTGGTTTCGATTCAGCACGGCGGTGCGACGCGAGTACTCGATTTTCGGGAGACGGCCGGAACGGATCTTCTCGCTCAGCTGCTGATGAAACCCGATGGTTCGGTGAATACAGCGGTCGCCCGCTCGGTGATGGAGATGCGCTCGGCGATCGGGGTCGATATCGTGCGTCGCTGCGCGCAGCGTTCTCCAGACGTTGCTGACCAACTCCACGCGCTGAGCGACGAGATGGCCGAGTGCAAAGGCGATCTCTCGCGGCTCAAAGAGCTCGACATGGCCTACTGGGCTGCGATGGTCGACGCTTCTGAAAACGTGGCGTACCAGCTGGCCTTCAACTCGATTCGCGACATCTATGACCAACTCGCCGAGGTGCTTGCGCACGTCGTCAGCGATGAGCTGCGCGATGTCGAGGTCCATCGCAAGATCGCGGACGCAATCGGTGAGCAGGATACCGATTCGGCTGAATTCTATGCGCGAGACCTCATCAGTCGCGGCGAAAAAACAACGCAGAAGCTCGCACATGCAATCGAGGCGGGGGAGTCCTGATATGGCCAGCATCAGCGAAGAACAAAAAAGAGCGAACGCGCACGACCTCAAGGATATCGAAACCATCCCGCAGGCCCTCAGATATTTCGTGACCTGCGGCGGTCCGCTCACGATGATGCTTTTTCTCGTGGTGGCGCTCGCGGCGAAGTTCGCGATCTATCCGAGCGTTGGCTGGGCCGATCTGGCCGTCGTCGGAGGGATCATTCTCATCTGGTGGTTTCAGGAGTGGTTTCTGCACGTGACCGTGCTGCACATGAAGCCCCTCAAGGTCGGCGGTATGACGATCGATCCGGGATTCGCCCGAGTTCATCGCGAGCATCATGCAAAACCCTGGCACGATGTCCTCGTCTTCGTTCCCACTCCCTACGTGATCCTCGGTTTCATCGTCGCCTCGGCGATCTTCTATCTCGTTTTGCCGACGCCGCTCGCTCTGACTGCACTCGCCGCGTATTGCGTGATGGGCGTGCTCTACGAATGGACTCATTATCTCGTGCACACGCGGTACAAGCCAAAGTCCAAATTTTTCAAAGAGCTCTGGCGCAACCACCGCCTGCATCATTTCAAGAATGAGAACTACTGGTACGGACTTTCGGTCACGTGGGTAGATGGCGTGCTCGGCACTGCCCCTGACCATTCCCAGGTCGAGAAGTCCGAAACGGTTCGCATGCAGCATCTCGAGGAGAACTGATATGGCGTATCTCAAAACACCTTCACGCGAAGAGATCGCGTCTCTCGAAAATAAGCCCGCGCGCGTCGACACGCTCAAAGGCGCCGCCGGTCTCTTCTTTTCTCATATCAGTCCGTGGCTCATCGGTGCCGTGGCCCTGGTCGCCTGGGGGGCTCGCGCCTGGTTGGGGGGATGGTCCTGGTGGGACCTCGCCTTTGCTGCAACCGTACTGCTTTTTTGGCCGGTGCAAGAGTGGCTCATCCATGTCTTCATCCTGCATTTCAAACCCCGCAAGATGATGGGCCAGAAGGTCGATATGCACGTCTCCGAAATGCACCGTGTACACCACCAGATACCGTGGGTGATCGAATACGTTTTCGTGCCCACGAGGACCGTCTTGCAGGTCCTTTTCATCGGCCTACCTGTCTTTCTCCTCGTCTGGAATGCATTTCTCCCACTCGAGATTGGCATCACCGGAGTCGCGATCTTTGCGACCTTCGGGCTGGTTTACGAGTGGACTCATTTTTTGATTCACACCAACTACCGCCCGCAGTCGGCGCTCTACCGTCGGCTCTGGGAAAACCACCGCTGGCATCACTTCAAAAATGAGAACTACTGGTTTGGCGTGTCGAGGCTCGAGGGCGACCGCCTGCTGCGCACGTCGCCAGACCCGAAGGAAGTCGAGAAATCGCCGACCTGTCGTACGCTAGGCGTGGCGGGCCACGACGAGAAAGGTGAAGCTGCCTGACGTCACATTCCCAATGCTACTGCATCCAGCCGCCCGGAGGAGCTCCCTGTTCGATCGCGAGTTTGATCAGATCCAGGAGTCCTGTGTTCAAGACCGCCATTTCGTCAGAACTAAGAGGGTGATGCCCCATGAGCAGTGCCTGGACGTAAAGCATCTGGACACTCAGTCGCAAGACGTTGCGGTCGTCCATGCGCGCCATCTGACGAATCAGCGGGTTTTCGTAGTTGAAGCAGAGCTGGGCGTACGAGCCCTCCTGTCTCGAATCGGCGAGGTTGGAGAGGATCGACGACCAGTGATCGTCTGAGACCTCTTTGGACTGCTCGAGCGAGCGCATGAAATTCGCGTCGTCTCCGGCGAGGTAGAGCGCCGGCAGGTCGTGCGGCTTGAAGCGCTTCACCTCAGTGTGGCATTTGAAGGGCTGGAGCACCATGTCGGCCACGCTGACTAATTCGAAAATTTCTTCGCGTTGGTCGAGGCCGATGTCTTCGAAGGTCTCGGCAAGTTCGGCCGAGCCGATACGCTCCACGTCGAGTTCGAAGACCCTTTCGAGCTTTTGGATGAGCTCGGCATCGTAGCTGTAGCCCGCATTGATGACGCCCATCGATTGAGAGGCGGCGACCTGTGCAATCTGTCGAAATGTATCGACGGATGGAACGTAGCGAATGGGCGATTCGAATTCGTCGCGGATCTTGCCCATCGACATACGGCCCATCGACGTCTCGAAAGGTAAGAGGTCGACGAAAATCTCGTAGAACTCGTCGTCGTGAATAGCCAGCGCTTTGATGGCCCGATAGTGCAACGTGATCAGGCCTTTGAGTCGTGCGGGGTCATTCTCTTTGAGCGAGATCAGATACTGGCGAAGCGCATCACCAAGCGCGGCTCGCGTCTCTTGAAGGATATGGTCTTCGTAAAATGCCTCGCGCGAGGCGACCGGTCGCAACTCGTTGGTATTCACCACGCAGGTGACGAAAAACGCCCAGTTCGGCAACAGATTTTCGCTCGCTTCGCTGAGGAGCATATTTTTGAGATAGACGCGATGAGCGCGCCGTGCCGTTGGACTGGGCGTATAGGGCAATATGTAGGCGACCCCATCGACGTCTCCCACGCTCGAATGAAGAGGAACGCAGTCGAAGAACTCCTGGTCGAAGATCTTCTTCCCAAATTCCATATTCGCTTCCCAGCGAGCCTGTCGGGTGGCGTAGTCGCGTCGCCACGGCACGATGTCGTGATTGATGACCTCGGTGCCTGCCGCTGCCGTCAGTCTCACGGGGTAGGGAAGTAGAGCGCCGTATTGGATGGCGAGTTCTCGGACCCGATCGGGCTCGAACCATTCTTCCGAGCCGTCTTTGCAGCGCAGGAATACCGTCGTTCCGGCTGCGACGTCATGGTCCTCTCGCGTGGTG
>CAYFTY010000255.1:0-6338 GCA_964346045.1 uncultured Bradymonadales bacterium
GGTAGGTCCATCCACGGTGGGTTCGATACTGCTTGCCGAGCGCAAGCTTGAGCCCTTCGGACATCACTCGGCTGGTCCCTTTGTCGCTTCGGACCTTGCGCGAGAGCGCTTCGATCGGGTCATCGGCGTTGCGGGCGATGTAGTACCACTTCTCGATCGTCGACCGACCGAATTTTTTCGTACCTTTCGGGCGTGTCGGATGCTGCCAGCGGCACTGTGCAAGCTCGTCGAGCCGGTTCTTCAGCTCGCCGCGTTTGGGCGGATTCGCCAGCAGGGGGCCGACGATCGAAAAGCGCAGGTGGGCCCAGGCTCGATGTCCCGGCTTGTCATCATCCATCGGTAGCTCCTGGTCAGTGCTCTTTCCGAGCGTCCAGGACACCATGGCAGCCTCATCGAAGACCGTGCAGATGCCATCTTTTGCGGGGCTCACGCGTCCATCAGCGACCTCGCCGAATCGGGGGGCACAACGAAGCCAATCAGCCGACATAGCGCCGCCCGAGGACTCGATGAGTTCTCGATGAAGACCGACCAGAGCGAGCCGATCACCCGCTCACGGTCGACCTCGGGAGGAATCGACCCACGACGAACCTTCCACCTCGGCGTTTGAGGAAACGACTCACGGAAGTACTCCATCCAGCGCCACACCGTCGAACGCGCCACGCCGAGCCGCCGCTGTAACTTGCGCAACGTCGCCGAGTCGTCCCGATTCTGTCTCAGCGCGACGACCAGCAGGATCACAGCGCCCCAGTATACACGTCGACCGAAGAAGAGAACGGACGGCGGAAGCGTCCGTTTTCGGCAGGCGTCGCAACAGAGGCTGTGGCAGATGCACACCTCGTCGGGAAGGTCGTCGGGACCACCCCGCGGCTTTCGCCTGTAGCGTGCGTAGTGGAGCTCACCACCGCAGTGCGGGCAACCCTCGGACCTCGTCTCTTCGGCAAGCTCGAGATCGATTCTGTGGAGCAGAGTAAAAAGAGATGACTTCTTGAGCAGATCGAGTAGCATGCCTGCCATCCGTGGCTTCGGCCATGGGTGTCAGGAGCCCCCTCGGAATCCAGCAAGATACGCGAGGGGGCTCCGCTTCTTTCCCTCGCCTATTCTGATCAGAATCGGGCTGCTACCCAGAAATTACCGTGACTGTGCTCAGCCACAGTCAAACCGTGGTCTAGGCCCCACGAGTGTAGGCTTCATGTCGTGTGTTCGTCCTTTTCCGTGTTCCTCTTATTCATTGATGTCTGACTCAGTCTCAGATCGTACGCCTTCTTGCTGGAAGTTGCGATGTGATTCATCACCGAACAATTCCCTCTCGGACGGGGAGCATTGATCCTTTGAGACCAAAAGCTCGCCCTCGCCGACTCGAATGCGTACGTCTTCACTCTCGTCACTGAGTACCGTTCCAACGTTTGGATCGCCATCATCCTCCGCATGAAACCAGATATCGTCACCAGCACTGTACGTTCTTGACATTGACGAGTCCTCTTTAACTGGAAACTGTGTAATTTTGGAGCCCACTATTCATGCGACTCGTATCAAGATTCGAATGGGCGGACTTCCTCCGAGCGGTGGTCGTAACGATTACCGACTCGCTCAGCCTCACCAAAGGCTCACGCGAACTGATTCTCTTGTGCCCACTTAATTATGGCATGGTCCAGAATATCCTGGCCGCCCCGGAGCGATCTGTACCAGTGCGGCAATTCATCCTCAGACATGCAGCTTGCCGCCGCCAGAAACGCTCGACGGACCCAAGGGCTGAACTCGTCAACTTTACGACGCCGACGTCTGAACCAGCGGTCGATCCCGGCGCGACCAAGGCCAAGAACCAACTCTCTGCGGGATGCCTTGTCCACTAGACTAGATCGTTATAGAGCCGCTCGAGTGTCTCGCGGTGATTGAACTCTCCGTCCTTTGTAAAGAGCGAAAGGAGCCACGCCCGACGAAACTCCAATTGCCCGGTGACGGGCCTTTCGTACAGATCAGCGGAGACGCCGTTCCACTGGTCCAAGACGCCTGGGCGGCGTTGGAAGATGATTGAGCGGTCGCTGAGGTCTTCGTCTCCGAGAATCAACCCGAAAATGCACTGACGCAAAAGCAGCTCGAGGCTGTGCTCGACATGCTTCTATTCGAGATGGTCCTCGAAGCACTCGGCGAGCCGCTCGATGAGCCCGAATTGCTCCTCCAGCTCTCGGAGGTGCATCACCCCGGCATCCGAGGTGATATGCTCGCCGTTGAATTGCCCGGTGACTTCCCGGCTGGTGAGGTGTTGGAAATCGACCTTTTGATATGTACGCCCTGTGTCCATGGGCCGATCGGTTCTGGCGTATCGTAACGTTCTGATATCGCTACGCTTTTACCAGATCGATCGGTCTTTTTTTGTGCGTGACATTTTCCGGTTAAATAGACCGGTTCATTCTCGTGACATAGACGGAGGGCTGTTCTCGAACTCTGCGTACGCCGCCAGCACGTGGGCGGTGCCGATGACGCGCCGTGCCCATCGTTGGCTCTGGATACCGTTGACGCTGAATGTCCGCTCGATGACATCGTCGTAAATGCCAACGGAGGAGCCTCCTGTCAGTGTGAGCAGGGACCCCTTTGAATCTCGTTGCTTGTCGGCGTCGACGACATTCTCGACCGCGTCGAGTACGTCTCCATAGCTCTCGAGGCTCTGGGGTTCGGCGGCGCTGCCGACCGGCATAGGGCGGACGTTCGCGTCCCGATGTCGTCCTACCACAACCTGTAGGAAGAAGTTGTCACGGCCCCTGGTACGGGGGTAGGAGGTTCCAATGAACACCGGCAGCCCACGGATTCGACCAACGGCCGACGGATATTCGAACAGAGCGTTGCCGATGCTCTTTCCGTATTCGAAGTCGAGCCTCTCCGCGACTTCGCCCAGGAGGCTGCGGGTGTTTCGCTCCTGGCGCCATGCGAGGTAGCCAACAAAACCTGCCATGAGGAAGGCCGCTGCGACGATTAACCATACCATGTTCGTCTCCCTAGGAAGCTCGCGTGTCCCGCGGCGTTCCGTCCCTGGTCGGCATCACTTGCACTCGGTCTCGACCAACTCGGTTCGGGTCGAGAGGCCCAAGGGCTTGTGGCTTATGGTGTCCGGCGCAGGCTCGAGCAGATAGTTCGGAAACTTCGGGAGCTGATAGAGCGACCGTCTGGAGAGCTGACGCTTGGTGGAGGCGAAGCCAGTTTCGCCCTTCTTGGCGTAGTTCAAGAATCCGAGGCGATAGCAAGCACTCTTATCGGCCACGAAATACTCCGGTATGCTGTCTTCGTAGTCCTTTACACGTTCTACCTCCAGCTCTACGTCCAACTCAGACGCGCCGTTTGCGGACAGCAGATGGTCGGCGCCGACCGTCCCGATTGACTCACCGTCGAGCTCGACGTCGTGCTTTTTGGCGCAGTCCATCCCGTAGACCGTCACGGATTCGCCCGCCTCGGCATCCAACTCGGCATCGCCGACTTTCACGGTGCTCTTCTTCGTAGGCAAGTCGAAGTGGAAGCGCGCACGTGTGTCGTCGGATGGGACGTGTGATTCCTGGACCTCGACCGCGACGATGATGCGGCCGGTCTGCGGCCCCTCTCTAGCGCGCTTTTCACGGTTCTTCAGCGAGTGGTAGTGAGAAGGATCATGTGCCAGGACGACGGGTGTTGGCTTGCTCGGGCCGCAGGGCGTGTCGGCGCGAATGGCGAGCTGGTCGGCCCGGCCGAGCAATGAGTTTTTAGACGGAAGCTCGAATCGTGCGTATGGCTTGCCGGTGTGGCTGTCCGAGCTCGAATCGTAGCGGCGATACACCGTCGCTATCTCCTCGTCCCCGAGATAGAACTTCATGGACTTGTCGATGCCATGGTCTTCGCCTTCGACCAATACCTCGTACTGGAACGTCTCGGGGATCGGTTCGTCACATCCGGCCACAATCGTGACGAGCACAGCGCAGGTCAGAAGCCCTCCCGTCCATGTCAGTCCGTGCCTATACATAGTTCGCCTCACTTGAGTGAATTGGCGCCCGTTCGACTATATTGACTTTCGAGTCGACGGGGTTTGCTCGCGGTGGAGATTACCAGCGGTGTGCTCCTGTTGCCAAGGTGCCAAAGGAGGCTGGACAGGGCAATCGCAAAGTCGATGATCGGCTCATCGTGACGTGCGGCATCCTTGCCCACATCCGGCGTCGACGCATCAATGCGGTCCAGAGGACACGCATTACGATGACTTTGCGACCGCCCTGGGAGGCTGGAAAGTCCCGAGTGCAGTGAGCACTGGACGAAGAGCCCGCTTCGTGCGGAGTGACTTTGCTTCGTCAACAGCTCGCGGATTGGTCGCACGCTCGGTCTGGACGCTGGCGAGTATCTTGCACGGTCGTTAGAACGTTCAATGGTCTCATCGACTGATACGAGGACGAGATGAATACGGAATTGTGTAATTCGGGTCAGGAGGGCGGCGACGGGGTCACATGGCTGCTGGTGATCGGCATCGTGATACTCACGACGACCGGCTGTGGTTTACTCGACAGCAACGGCCCCATCGAGGTGAAGACTCAGGCGATGGGCAGTGGCGCCTACAAGCACTATCTCGACGAGGTCACGCCCGTTAAACCGGGAACCGTCTTCACGCTGCAGGTCCTCGAGTACTGCGCCCAGGACACCATGTGCAGTGAGGACGAGATTACGATCATGGGGTGAGGTTGGAGTCGGATGATGGCGTCCTGAAGTATTGTCTCCTGCTGTCCTTATGCCACTTTCCGAAGGACGTGTTCGGCGTTCTCGCTTGCAAAATAGGCAATCGCAGCGAGCGCAACCTGGCGAACTTGCTCGCTCGGGTCACGCTGCGCCCGTTCGATCAAGAAGGGTGGCACTGTCTTCGACGATTCAGAACGCAAGCCCGCAGACTCGCAGGCCTCCACCCGAATTTTTGGGTCGACATCCCGGGCCAATTTTTGGAGGCAGTCCTCGTCGATCGTATCGTCTCGAAGGCGACCGAGCAGCCATGTCGCAAACGCTCTCAGTCCTTGGGGGTTCGACCTCTCCAACGCGAAGTCGGCGAGCTGGTGGACGCCATCGATATCCGCTTGCGCAAATAGGAGTTCGAGCTCCGTCTTTACCTTCTCCCTCGTGGGTTCTGGCAGCGTGCCCACGCACTCCCTCGCCTGCTTCTCGAATGTCGCCATGGCTCCTCCGTAAGATGGGTATGAACCCGAAGCATTTCACACGCTCACAACGGTCAACATGTGAATACGTACCGATTTTGTCCATTATCGGTACGTATTCACATATCTCGGACTCAGCACCACTCTCTGTTTACTTTCGCTTGACCCATACCGTGCCCTTGTCCTCGAGAAACGCCGCGACCTCCGCGAGTGTTCCCGACTCAATTTTGCCTCCGTACCGGATCTCGAGGACGTCGCGCGCACGATATGGCTCGCCTTCGCGCCACTGCCACCCGCCTTCGCCGCGCGGCACCACCCCGTGCGGCCGCTGGTAATGGTCCAGAAACCAGCGATACGCCCGCCAGAACCCGTCGGGAGCGAACATATCCCTGGTGACGTTGTTCTGGAACACCCGCCCTCGGTCCATGTACTCGCGAAGCGAATCGGCGGAGCGGTGGCCGGTATGCTCCATCAGGTCTTTCGTCGAGTGCGCATCGGCCTGCTGGGTCACCAGGCCGCTCCGGAGCGAGTGAGCTCCGTAGTCCGCCGGGTCGAAGCCTGCCGCCTCGGCCGCGCGTTTGACCACCCGCGCTACACTGTGACCCGACAGACGCTTGTCTCGGACGTTGCCCCATCGAACGATGCCCCGAAACACCGGGCCTTCGGTGATACGAGCTACCGCCAACCACCGCTCGAGCGCGCGGACCCCGCACATCTCGCGCACTGGTTGGCGGTGAATGCCCTTCCAGGCTCCTCGTCCCTCCTGATCAGCTCGAGCTCCTCGCGTGGATTTTTGCCCGCCAGCAACGGACGCACCACATCGGCGCCCAACTCGAGCACAGCTCGATCGAGCCACTCGCAGGGTGTTTGTCTCTCAAGCCGCTTATCTGGCCATTCGTCCATACGCTTTTCTCCCTGTCTTCGACCGCACTCTCTCCGGTTGCATCGTCGTCTCGGCCGCGCCCATCAGCGCCGCGGATTTCGCGTCTTCGCCTCATGTGGGCCTCTTAAGGCGACTCCAGCCTACGGACTCCCCCCGCGCGACCCCCGTCCCTTGGGTGAGAGGGTCGCGAGGCGGCAGTGCCTCCGGCCACAAACACATCACCTCATCGAGGCTTGAAGACGCTCACGATATCCAAACCGCCTACAAGCGCGATGCGGCCGACAACCTCCTCGAGGCCACCATCGACC
>CAYFTY010000256.1:0-6336 GCA_964346045.1 uncultured Bradymonadales bacterium
ACCAGTACGAGCACCAGCACGACGGCCACGAGCACCGAGGCCTTTTCGAGCAGTTTGAAGACGAGAAAGAGTGCATCCACGCTCGCAGACTAAACCTCGCGCCCCGCTTGCTCAACTACAGACCCGAACGATAGAATATGGCCGGCTGAACGAGGAGTATCATGTCTGCCAAACAAACCATCCCGGTCGTCAATCTCGAAGACTACAGCTCGAGCGACGATTCCGTGCGCCAGGCCTTCATCCAGAAATTCGGAGATGCCCTGCGCGATTTCGGATTTGTCGCCGTCGAAGGTCATGGCGTGCCCACCGACCTGATTCATAAGAGCTATGACGAATTCGAGGGTCTCTTTGCGCTCGAAGACGAGGTGAAGCGCAAATACGAAAGACCCGAGCACGGTCGCCAGCGCGGATATACATCGTTTGGAGTCGAGCAGGCCAAAGGCCATGAAAAGCCCGACCTCAAAGAATTCTGGCATGTCGGGCGCGAGCTTGCCGATGGCCACGAACTCGCAGGGCGCATGCCGCCCAACGAGTGGCCCGATGAGACCCCCGAGCTCAGAGCGACGTCGCTGGCGCTCTACGACGCCATGGACGCCGCTGCGCAGCAGATGCTCCAGGCGATTTCGGTCTATCTGGGGATCGACGAAGATGCTCTGCCCGAGATGGCGCGCGATGGAAATTCGGTGCTGCGGGTGATCCATTATCCGGTCTGCGACGGCTTCGACGAGCCCGGAAAGATGCGCGCTGCGGCTCATGAAGATATCAACCTCATCACGCTCTTACCCGAGGCGACTCAATCCGGGCTCGAAATCAAGACTCGAGATGGTGAGTGGATGGAAGTCCCCTCGCTGCCGGGCCAACTCATCGTCGATTCGGGCGATATGATGAAGCGCATCACCAACGAAATGATCCGGGCGACGCGCCATCGGGTCGTCAACCCCAAGGGCGATCCCACCGACCGATATTCGATGCCTTTCTTTGTCCATCCTCATCCCGACGCGATGCTCGCCGTCTTCGAGGAATGTCTCGACGAAGGCGAGGAACCAAGATTCGAGCCGATCACGGCCGACGGTTATCTCAAAGAACGACTTCGCGAGAATAAGGTCGGATAGGCCATGCGCGCATTTATCGTCGACGACGAAAAGCCTGCCCGCGAAGAGCTCGAGTGGCTGCTCGGGCAGTGCGACGTCGAGGTCGTAGGACAGGCCGAATCGGCCGAGTCAGCGCTCGAATCGTTGCGCGATCACGAGGTCGACCTCGTCTTTCTCGACATCGATATGCCCGGCATCGGAGGCATGCGCCTCGCCGAGTTATTCGGCGACGACGACGATGCGCCTTCGGTGGTCTTCGTCACCGCGTACGAACATCATGCCGTCGATGCGTTTTCGGTCGATGCGGTCGACTACGTGCTCAAGCCCGTACGGCTCGAGCGCATTCAGAAGGCCATTCGCCGTGCCGAAAAACGGCAGGGAGCAGCGCCTCGCGGCAAGCTGCTGCATCGTATTTCGGTGCATGAGGGCGGCGTCTACAAGGTGATACCCATCGACGAGATCCTCTTCTTCGAGAGCGAAGACGGTATCGTCGTCGTCCAGACCCGCGAAGGTCGCCGTAATATCACCGATTTCAGCCTGAAATTCCTCGAAGAAAACCTCGACGAAGAGGTCTTTTTTCGCTCGCATCGAAGCTATATCGTGCGACTCGACGCGATTGAGAGCATCGCACCGTGGGGTGCAGGCACCTATCGATTGATTCTCGATCGCGACGAAGATATCGGGGTGCCGCTTGCTCGAAGCCGCGCACCCGAACTCAAATCGCTGATTCCGTGGTCCGCCAACGTTTTCGAAGACTGAAATCATGCTCAAGATCTTTCGCGTCATCGCCTTTCTCGAAGGCGTCTCGTACATCTCGCTCCTCGGCATCGCCATGCCGCTGAAATACGTGTGGGATATGCCGATGGCCGTTCGCTATGTCGGCTGGGCGCACGGGGTCCTCTTCATGCTCTACGTCGGCATCGGGCTGGCGACCGCCGTCCAGGAAAAATGGCCGGTGCTCTTCTCGGTCTGGGCATTCGTCGCCTCGCTGATCCCGTTTGGCACCTTTGTGCTCGAGTGGCAGTTGCGAAATGAAGGCAAGGCCGTCGAAGCCTCTTGAAATGAAACGCTTCGAGTCCACTCTCCGTGGGACACAGAACGGAGGTCGACATGGCAGAAGACCACGACATCAATCGCGATCCAAAACGCTACGTTTTCAATGAGGGGCTCGGACACGTCGACTGCGTGCAAACGCTTGCAGACGGTGTCATAGAGTGTCCGGGGACCGGCGCAAAAGACATCGAAGTCGATGAGCCGGATGCATCCGAGGGATTGATTTTCCCCTGGCAGAAAGACGATTACGAACCCGACACCATCCCCGTAGCGCAGATCGAGGCGATGGACGATTCGTCATAGGACGTCGCTGTGGACGTTTCGAAACGTCTGCGCCGGGCGTTCGAGCTCGGGACTCGTCTCGCTCTGACCTGCTTCGCTTTCGTCGAGGTAAAAGCGGTAGTTGGCTTCTTCGACGCATTCGCTGCTCTGGGTCGCTTCTTCGAGACATCGAGCCTTTTCGATGGCTTTTGTGAAGTTTGCACTGTCGTTCTGAATCTGACTGATGCATCCAGACGAGCAGAAAAGAGTCAGCGCTGCGATCAACATCATCAAGAATTGGAGTTTCATGCGCATTCTCCCGCGGTTCGCTACGAATACGGGGGATGTAGCAACAGGATATCGGGGTGTCAAATCGCGGCGCGTCTGCAGGCGTGCGCAAGCCTTTCGCACGGTCCTCGGGCGCTGTTTCGGGCCATAAAACACCCGCTTTCCGTAACGAGAGCGGGTTAGCGACCAGCCCGTCGAGCCGGTCATCTATGTTCAGGAAACGAATCAGACTTCGATTACGTTCGCTGCCTTGGGTCCTTTGGGTCCCATCTCCACTTCGAATTCCACCGTAGCGCCTTCGGCGATGGTCTTGAAGCCCGGCTGGGAAAGGGCGCTGAAGTGCAAGAAGACGTCTTCACCGCCGTCTCGCCGCTCGATAAAGCCAAAGCCCTTTTCTTCGTTGAACCACTTGATCGTTCCTTCTACTCGTTCTGCCATCTTCTTTTTCCTTGATCTTCGGTGCTTCCATGTCGATTCCGCAAACCCGAAGCTCTGCGGATGGATGAGTGATTTCCTACGTGGAAACCTTCTCCAAGCGCTAGCATAAGGCTAGTTGTGGGGGCAACTCGGCGAGGCGGGAAGCTACTACATTCCTAACATCACCCGAATGCGACACACACACATCGCTGGGAGATTTTCTAACGCTCTTCGGCGCGGTCGATGAATTGTCACCAACGGCACCCTATTAGCAGCCCTAAATCAGCTTGGCAAACAAAATCGGTATCGCTCATGCCTCGCGGTTGGGGCTCTTCACCTCGTCCCCAATGGACTCTACGTTTTCGCGCAGAGCGTGAATTCTCCTCGCCATTTTAGCCTCGCCTGACGACAGTCTCGGAAATCGGTCGTCCGTGATCTCGCTGCCGGCGTATGTGCCAGAGCTCAGCGTCCGATCGAGTGATGTCTGTGCCACTAGGCCAGAATACGCTGACTTTCGATGAGGCGATGGTAGAGGCCATGTTCGGCCACGAGCTCGCGATGTGCTCCCTTTTCGACGACGCGTCCTCTGTCGAGCACGACGACCAGATCGGCTCCGGCCACGGTCGAAAGACGGTGAGCGATGATGAACGTCGTGCGCTCTTCCATGAGTCGCTCGAGTGCTTCCTGCACGAGCGATTCACTCTCGACATCGAGAGCGGATGTCGCCTCGTCGAGGATGAGCAGTCGCGGATCCTTCATCAGTGCGCGCGCGATCGCGATGCGCTGCTTTTGCCCGCAGCTCAGGCGTACGCCACGCTCTCCGAGGATGGTGTGGATGCCGTCGGGGAAATCATCGACGAACTCGAGTGCATTGGCAGCCTCGAGCGCGTCGCGGATCTCGTCGACCGAGGCGCCCGGACGCGAAAACGCGACGTTCTCACGCACCGTGCCACTGAAGAGTGCCGGCTCTTGAGCGACGACCCCGATCTGCTCGCGCAGATGGTCGGGCTCGAAGGTCTGCAGACTGTTTTCATCGATGCGAATCGTCCCGCGCGTCGGGTCGTAAAACCGCAGGAGAAGTGAGCCGACCGTAGATTTGCCGGCGCCGGATGGGCCGACGAGCGCTACCTTCTGGCCCGGAGCCACCCGGAAGGAGACTTCCTGCAGCGCTTCGACTTCGGGCCTGGTCGGATATGCAAAGGTCACCTGGTCGAAGACGACCTCTCCATCGATACGGAATTCGCCGTTGGCCTCGCTATTATCGAGCTCGGGCAGGCGGTCCAGAAGGTGGAATACCCGCTCGGCCGAGCCGCTCGCCTTCATGAAGTCGGTCCAGAGGCCGCTCAATGCGCCGAGCGCGAACGCGACCAGGAAGGTGTAGAGCAAAAAGGCCGTGAGCTCGCCGGCACTCATGGTTCCTTCCATGACCATCGAACCACCGAACCACAGGATCACCGCGACCGCGCCATAACCGAGCAGGCTTACGACTCCGCCAAAGATCGCGCCGATCACAGTGCGGTGTTTGGCTGCCGAGAACGATTCTTCGACGGCTTCGTCGTATCGATCGCGCGTCGCATCCTCGGCGGCAAACGAACGCACCGTGCGTATCCCGGCGATGCCTTCTTCGGCCACCGAAGTGCTCTCGGCGAGTTTATCCTGCACTTTGCGCGAGAGCTTGCGCACGCGCCGGCCGTAGTAGACGGCGATGCCAACCACGGCTGGCACTGCGATCACCATCACGAGGGCGAGGTCGAACGACGTGAAGAACAAGACCGCGATGCCGCCGATCGCCTGCAGCAAGTTGCGCAGCGCCATCGAGACGTTCACGGTCACTGCATTCTGCAGGATCTGCGTATCGGACGTCAGCCGGCTGGTGAGTTCGCCCGTCTTGGTATGGTCGAAGAATCCAATCTCTTGCTCGACGATGGCGTCGAAGAGTCGTTTTCGCAGGTCGGTGACGATGCGTTCACCCACAATCGTGAAGAGGTAATAGCGCACACTCACAAAAATGGCCTGCAAGACGAAGAGGGCGATGAGCGCAAAGCCCAGCGTCTGCCAGTCGAAGGTCGACCCCTCGGCCGCCATCACGTCGTCGATGCCGATGCGCGCGGCCTGCGGGTAGAGAAGCGTGAGTCCCGAGCCCGCAAAGAGTGCAAGCGTCGCCACCGAGAGCGCTTTCCAGTGCGGAACGGCCAGCCCCAGGAGTCGGGAGAGCTCGACCTCGGTATGTGTTTTCGATTCACTCATGCGCTTCCTCGACGTCTTTTCTTATAGATGCGCAGACGGCTCAGGATATGCCAAGAAGCATCTCGTTTGGGAGAGCATCGTACTATGCAGCCCAAGGCCCTTGACTTCAAAGGCGGGGTGGATACACTTGCGGTGTTTCGAACAGGTTGCCACCGAAAACCTCTGCGCTCTAGAGAGCCGAGGCCCCGGCGACTCTCCAAAAAACCCCAGAACCAGCAGACATTTCTATCGCAGTGACGTCTGAGACGTTTCCCACACGTCCAACAGCGATGGGCACGACAGGCAAAGTCGTGGCCAGTCCCACCAGGAGACAAATTCCATGCATCTGAAGGACCTCAAACAAAAGAAAATGAGTGAGCTTCTCAAGATGGCGTCCGATTCGGGCGTCGACGGCGCAAATAACATGCGCAAACAGGAGCTCATCTTTGCACTCTTGCAGGCACATACCGACAAGGATGAGCCCATCTACGGCGAGGGCGTTCTCGAAACGCTTCCCGATGGTTTCGGATTCTTGCGTGCCGTCGACTACAACTATCTGCCAGGGCCCGACGATATCTACGTCTCGCCCAGTCAGATTCGACGCTTCAGCCTGCGCACGGGTGATACCGTCAGCGGTCAGATCCGGCCGCCCAAAGATAGCGAGCGCTACTTCGCGCTCCTCAAGGTCGAGCAGGTCAATGGCGAAGGCCCTGACGCCCTGCGCGACAAGATTCTCTTCGACAACCTCACGCCTCTCTATCCCGAAGATCGGCTCTCGATGGAGACGGAATCCGATAATTATTCGATGCGGATTCTCGACCTCCTCGTGCCGATCGGAAAGGGACAGCGTGCGCTGATCGTGGCGCCGCCGCGTACCGGTAAGACGGTGCTTCTGCAGGATATCGCGAACTCGGTTGCCGAGAATCACGGCGAGGCCGTGCTCATCGTCTTGCTCATCGACGAGCGCCCCGAAGAAGTCACCGACATGGAGCGCTCGGTC
>CAYFTY010000257.1:0-6316 GCA_964346045.1 uncultured Bradymonadales bacterium
GACTGCCAGCCCCATGAGCGTCGGGTTTTTGTAGGGATCGTAAAAGAGCGAGACTCCCCAATTTGCCGGGTTGGGGTTCGAGAAATCGATCTTATAAAGTCGTCCTTCGCTGCCTCCGATGAAACCTCGCGTGGCAACCGAGCCAGTGAACGAATCAAAGAGAGCCGGCGAGCCGGTGAATTCGACGTCACGAATATCTCCTCCTCCGAAATCCGCGCGATGGAATGTGTTGAGAGCGCTGCCATCATCGTAGTCGACAAATCTTCGCAGCAGCGAGCCAGTCTGAAGGTCGACGACGTAGATCGCCGAGCCGGTGACACTCACACCGCACTCCTCTCCCTGGTCAAAGGATTGGCCGCCCCCGAAAACGGCGATGGGGCGTTGACGGGTGACCGGATTGCCCGACTTATCGAATCGGATCTGCACGGTTGCGATGGCCGGGCGCGAGATGCTCGTGCCCAGAAGAGCATTCTCCCAGACTGGATCGGCCGTGCTGCAGGCCGTGTCTCCAACATCATCGTTGTCGGTATCCACCCAGGTCTGAGCATCGTCATCCGTCGCAGACGTCGTCACTGTAGGCGCCGGAAGCACGCGGTCTCCGAGCGAATTGGCGACCATGTACTCGATCTGCTGCTCTTCCCATGTGCGATCGAATTCCCAGAGCGGGATCGGGTCGGGATTCTGGATCTTCCGGTCGCTGGCCCCCAACTCGATGCCTCCGACGCGTGTGATATCCATCGCAAGATACCCCTGGCCGGCTCGACCGAGACCCTGGACCAATACGGTGCGCCACTGCTGCTCTCCCGTGAGGGTCTCGCCGGATCCATCTCGCAACGCCCCGCAGGCCCGCTGGTTCTGATTCTCATCGGCATCCTGCAGACAGAGACGTACATCCTTGACCGTGGGCTCGCCGTCCATGAGGTAGGGCTGGCTGTAGACCGTAGATGAAAGCTTTCGATGCAGCATGGCTGGCATGTAGGCCCAGGCCTCGCGTTGTGCCTCGGCTCCTTTCGTATCGTCTTTGTTGTCCGCGCCCTTCGTGGTCGACTTGGCGCGAATATTCACACGACCTTGGTTGAATCCTGTGTACACCGAGTGCAGCAGGCCCTCGGTCGTCGAGAAGTAGAGCATCGTAGGTCGATCGCCGTAGCGAGCACGGAATGCTCGATACGATTCAATCGGGAGATCGAGGTCGGGAGGCCCCACTGGTGTCGGGTCCGAGTTTACGATGGCGCCAAGCACTCGTTCCGTGTCGTCGTTTCCGGTCGCTTTTTCTGGGACGCGGCCGCGGTAAACATCGACCACCAATTCGAACTCTGAGGTATTTGCCGGGTCGGTGCCCCAGTAGTTGTAGTATGGAGTGGAGCCCCATCCGGTATAAAAACCAGTATTCGCGTCGTCAAAGCCGGGGCTGAGAAGCGAATCGATGAACGGAATGCGGGTGCCAAAGATATAACCGGCGTGGTTGACCGGAGCCGGTAGAGTCGTCGGAGCCGTTGCTGTACCAAATTCGTCGTTACCCGCGCTCTTGGCCAACATGAAGCGCCAGTGGAAGATATCCTGCGTGGACGGAAGTGCGCTCGAGAGTGTGCGATACCGACTGTTCTCGTAGTCGTAGATCTCTCCCGCTGGAACCGACGTGAATATCCTACGGCTGTCTGTGCACGGAGGCGTCGTGCAGTCGACCTGGTCGGCAATCTGATTGTGAAGGCCAATCGTCTCAGTCAGAGCCGTATCGACGCCTGCTCCATCGCCTGCACTGAGGTCTCCGGACGCCGCGCATGAGAGAAACTGTCGGCTCAGAACTCCTCTCCAATACGAGCCTCCGCCCGTATCGGTCGCTGAGAAGATGCGGTACTGCCCCCCCTGATTCTTGGTGTTGTCGTCGAGGTAATTCGTAACTGCGGCGCGGGTACGAGACGTAGTACCGGCGTTTCCGACGATTCCTCCCATCACCGCATCGAGCGCGGCCTCGACCGATGCCGGACTATTATCGGTGATCATCACTGCAGGGTCTTCACATGTGGTCGAGCCAGTACCGTCGGGCGGATCCCAGCTACCCGATGGCTGGTCGACGAGACACCACTCCACGGCGGGATCGCAACCACCGCTCTGCACTTTGCCCGGCATGATGTGGGAGGCGCAGGTGTTGCCAGCGAGCGCCATCGCCGAGAGCTTGGCGGCTATCTCGGTCCGCAGCGACGGATCGTTCTGAACGTCCAACGAGACCACCCAGACTCGAGGTCCGTATGCGTTGCGATCTGCAGGATCGGCAGGTGGGATCGCGGTGTTTGCAACGAATTGTTCGATTTCGGCTTCTGCATGCTCGTATCGATACTCGTCGGGAGGATTCCCGTACCCGAAAGCCGGTGTGAGGCCGCTCTGGCCGATGGTACTCGCCACGGAACCGGCTCGCTCGGGCTCGGGATAACCGTCTGTGAGAATGACGAC
The DNA here is from genome assembly GCA_964346045.1 of uncultured Bradymonadales bacterium. GTDB lineage: Bacteria > Myxococcota_A > Bradymonadia > Bradymonadales > Bradymonadaceae > CAYFTY01. The sequence goes on from CAYFTY010000257.1 coordinate 2,452, forward strand.
GTGTTTTGATCTGCAGCGTGCAAAATTATCCTCACGATCCGAGCCTCCGTCGGTCTCGTCCTGGAATCGCTCTTCGGTGATCATGAACTGGTGGATATCGGCGATCGCGGCCGCGATCGGCGTCGCGCGTGCGACCGGAATATCGCCCATGCGATAAGGGTCGATCAGGTTCTTTGCGTCTTTGTCGAAATTCAATCCGAGCCACGCAAATTTATCTTTGTCGGCCTCGAGAACGGTATTTCTGTAGTCGCTGTCACCAATCGCTCCAGCATCGTTGACAGCAACCTGGATAAACCTGGACATCTGCTCGAGAAAGCCCGAATCGATTTCGATCTCATTCGGCGTCACGATCTTGTAGACTCCAAGGTTCACATTACCGCCCGTCCCTTCATTATTCGTGGAGTTACGCCACGAGTTGGTAGGGATCGTCGAATTACTGATGTCGTCGTTCAGCCGGTCCGGCCAACCTGAGACATCGTCTGCGAATCCATCCATGAAAGCGACACCGAAGACCGCCTGGTTTCGGTAGTTCTCGAGGATGCCCGAATTGGGTTTGGTGTAGGTGTGAACTTCCTGAAAGTGAGGACGCGGCTCTTCGTGGTCAGGCAATTCACTGAAATTCCCGAAATCGCTCGCGCAGTAGTCTTGCTCGTCGGAATCGAGCACCGAAGCGCCGATCTGGCGTCGTACAAACCAGCAACCCGGGCCCTCGGTGGAAGGATTCAGAGTGTCGCGGGTTTTGGTCGAGTTTTTCGGCTTTAAGACCATCTGACCGGCGAGCACCTCTTTGAGGGTTACGTGTCTCGGCTGGGAGTTCTGATAGAGCCGGACTCCCGCGGTCGGGGTCGAGTCGTCGCCCAGCATGATATCGTACCGGTCGACCATCTCAGTGGACGTATCGCTGGGATACCAGGTTGAATCAGCTCCGGTACCAGCGAACCAGGATGGGCGCCGATAGTCATCGCAATCTTCTGGCTCCCAGACGAAACAAGGACCAAATGCAATCGGGCCATCATCGACATTCGACCCGTAGGACGAGTCTTTGCTTTCGTCCCAGACCTCCATCTCGAGATCGGCCTGCCACTCGACTGGGTTCGGGTCACTCGCATCGAACAGCGGATCGATACCGCCATAGTCAGCCGGATCCCGAACGGGGTATCTCTCGTCGCCAGCGTCCGTCCACTCTGTCGAGCCCGAGGTATCGAGCAAGAAGAGCACGTAAGGCACCTGCCCGGCCCCGATATCGGAAAGGCCCTGCGCAGAAGCCTGAGAGGCGATGGCAAACGACGCCGTGATGGTGATCGCTGCCAGCGAAATTCGAAGTCTGGTGGTCTTCATAGTTCTACCTCAAAGGATGGGTTGAGCATCCCGCTTTCCTCAGTACCCGCATTTGATGGGGCCGATCATGCCGTCGAGCGCGTTGCGTGAGCGCGCAAAATTGTTCGCAGATTGCCAGTCATCGTCCACATCACCGACGCTCGCCTCGGTCGCAATCGTGACTTTTTTGAAACACCAATCCTCGCTGAAACCCTCGGCCGGCTGGGCCTCGATCGGATCACGAACAATCACGCGAAAATCGGTCTGCCGTTGGTCTTCGAATGACGGAGATGCTGTGCCGCCGGGCCCCATCAGTCGTAACGTGCCTGCATTATTCTTCTGCAATCCACTGAACTCTTTTCCCGAAAACGTGGCGTAGGCGCCACTCCGGATGGTATCCAGTCGATTACCAACAGCGGTTGCACCGGTCGCCTGCCCCGAGAGGAGCCCTGTATCGTTGAATGCGGTGCCGCCGCTATCGGTACTCGTGCCTGCACCGTAGAGGTTGGCCTGCATGCGATTGTACACGTTGTTGGCTTTATCACCGACGCGGCGCGCCACGACGGTTGTGCCGGCGCTCGAAACCATATGTGCCTGTTGACGCGTCGTGTAGACCGCCGCCTGTTGTGTGCTGCGCGCGACGTTACGAAGCGCAACAATCGCAAGCGCCGCCATAATCAGCGTCAGCAGGGTCACGAGCACGAGAGCACTGCCCTTTTTTGATCTTGGTGTTGGAATCATAGTCGATACGAGAAGTTACGGAGTTCGACGGCCGATTGCATCGTTGCAACGGGCGCAGCGCCCTCGAGGTCGGGTACAATATCGTAGGTTCTGAGACGTGCGTCGCTGTCTGTGACCGATGTGCCTGTATTTCCGGCTGAATCTTCAAAGCGGAAATGGGCGAGATTTTCGCGCTCAGACTCGGCGTGAATCGTGAGTCGGATGTGCGCAAAGCGCGCGAGCTCGGGTTGATAGGTCCCAGACACGTCCATACAGTCGCCGGCATCGGGTATGGCCCAGTCGTCCGTCCAATTTCCGCTCCCGCCCGTGACTGCGACGTTGCCAAGGCCGCCGACGGTTCCACAGTCAAACCAGATTTGAAAATCCGCCACACGTTCGGCGATCACGACTCTCTCTTCCGATCCGCAGGTGGTTGATCCCGAACGAGCTGTCGAAGGGTCGAAGGTCGCGGGGTTTGAAAGGTCTGAGAAGACCTCGGCAGCGCAGAGGCGATCGCGGACGAGTTGATTCGTGCCAGGCTGCTGAACCGACGGCACAACGTGATACCAATATGCGTCGATGAGCGCCGAATCATAGTAGGTTTCTCCGGTACGGTCGACATCGAGCCCTTGAATCGCCGTCGCGTTTTTGAAGACCAGTTGGGGCCCGGATGCTGTGACGATGGGAATCGTGACCGACGGAGCAACAAGCCCCCCGCCAGCCACGAAATCGCCGGTCGAGATCGGGCCGGGGGTCGCGAATTGAAAATAGCCCTCAGAATCCATGACCCGCAGCAGTCGTGCATCCCACTGTGGCGCAAACTGATTCACGAATCCGTTGTTGCTGAAATCGGCGTCAAATGACTTCTGAATTTGAAAAGGATTGATGGAGAAGAGCTTGTAGAAGCCTCGCGGCGTTGCCAGAATTCGCCCATTCGAGCCCGGCCCCGTCATGCCACCAAATTCGAAGCTCACGGGATAATCGTACGCCCCCATGACCACGAATCCGTCGGCGCTGACGTCGGGATTGGCCGCCGTGTCAAAGTGCGTGGTCTGATCCTGCCAGGCATTGTAGCCTGTGATTCCCAATATGCGCCCGGTCGCCGCTGGAATGGTGGGACGTACCCATTGGTCGTTGGCTGAATCTGGGGTTGCCTGGGAGCCGGCCGCCTCGATGTCACCTCGCAGCTGTTCCATTGCAAAGCGCAACTGGTCGTTGGTCTCCATGAGGCTATCGACCTCACCCAGAGAATCAGAAGCTGAATCAAAGAGGGTGTACACGATGATCGACAGGATGCCCGTCAATGCCATGGCCACCATCAGTTCGATGAGTGTAAAGCCTTTGAACGTGCGAATTCTCATGCCCAATCCTTGCGCAAAATCACAGTTCCAAAGAAGAGTGCACGATGCCCGTCGATTTCGAGGTCCTCTAGCGCGTCCGGATCATCGGCCACGAGAAGGGTGTTATCAATTTGGTCGCACGCCGTGAGGGGGTCTGCCGTAGGCCCCGCGTAGACAACCACGAGCTGGACCTGGAAGATGGGCGAGCCGGCAAAAACGCCGCCCGCATTGAAGTTGTTCAGGCCCTGGGAGTCGAGCTCCATATAATCGCCACGCGCCAGGACACAGAAGCGCTCGCCAGGAACGTTCGGGCTGCGGCCGAGTCGCTCGTCGACCGGATTCGTTGTAAGCGGGGTCCACGTTCCCCAGCCGTTATTCGCGATCTGCACCAATCCATTATCGAAGGGGGTGTCGACTCCGACGCTGGTGCCCCATGGTTGATTGGCTGTGAGCAACAACCCTTGCCCTCTCCACGTACTGGCCTCGAT
>CAYFTY010000258.1:0-6312 GCA_964346045.1 uncultured Bradymonadales bacterium
GACACGCGGCCTCGATTCTCGTCGTTCGAGAATTACTCGCCAGCAGCGAGTTCTTCTTCGACCGAGCCATATTTGGTGAGGAGCGTCTCGGGAAGTTCCTCGGGCTCCTCGACATTGTGTCGCAGACGCTGGTACTGCGTGGCGCCGGTTCCTGCCGGGATGAGTCGACCCATGATGACGTTCTCCTTGAGACCGCGCAGGTAGTCGACCTTGCTGGCGAGAGCCGCTTCGGTGAGCACCTTGGTCGTCTCCTGGAACGACGAAGCCGAGATGAACGACTCGGTCGAAAGCGATGCTTTCGTGATTCCGAGAAGGAGGTCCTCGGCGACAGCGGGCCGTCCACCTTTCTCCATAATCTCACGATTTACACGCTCGAAGGTCGAACGTTCGACTTGCTCGTCGGTCAAGAAGTCGGTGTCTCCGACGTCTACGATATTCACCTTACGCAGCATCTGCCGCACGATGATTTCGATGTGCTTATCGTTGATACGCACACCCTGCAGTCGATAGACCTCCTGAATCTCGTCCACCATATATTTGGAGAGTTCTTTGCGGCCTTTGACCTTGAGAATGTCGTGGGGATTTTCCGAGCCCTCCATCAGCGGCTCACCAGCACGGACATGGTCACCTTCGAGCACGGTGATGTGCTTGCTTTTCCGAATCGAATAGTCCTTGGGATCGCCCACTTCGGGCGTCACTACCACCGTTCGCTTTCCTTTGGTCTCTCGACCGAACGAGACCACGCCGTCGATCTCTGAAATCACGGCATTCTCTTTCGGCTTTCGAGCTTCGAAAAGCTCGGCAACACGCGGCAGTCCACCCGTGATGTCCTTGTTCTTGGTCGTCTGTCGCGGAATCTTTGCCAGCACGGTACCGGCATCGACTTCCTGACCTTCTTGCACGAAGACCTGAGCACCGACCGGAAGGAAGAAGCTGGCAATCTGCTTGCCGCCCTTCTTCTTCTCACGCACCACGATTCGAGGTCGGACGCTGGAGTCACGACTCTCGATGATGGCCTTACGTGAAAGACCGGTGTTCTCATCGTAGCGCTCCTCCATGGAGACACCCTCGATGAGGTCGTCGAATTTGACGACGCCAGGACGATCGGTGAGAACGGGCGTCGCAAACGGCTCCCATTCGGCGACGATCTGCCCCGCTTCCACCTTTTCGCCGTCATTGGCGTAGAGGCGTGCACCATAGACCAGCGGGTACCGCTCACGCTCACGACCTTTTTCGTCCACGATCGAAAGTTCGGCGTTACGCGTCATAACGATCAGCGTGGTCTGTCCAAGCTCCTCACGCTCGACGAGTTTGATGTCGTGAAGCTTAATCGTACCTTCGGTACGTGCTTCATGCGACGACTGCTCGACGCCCATCGTACTCACACCACCAATGTGGAAGGTACGCATCGTGAGCTGGGTACCTGGCTCACCGATGGACTGGGCAGCAATCGTACCCACGGCCTCACCTACGTTGGTCATACGACCACGTGCAAGGTCTCGTCCGTAGCAGAGGGCACAGACGCCATCGAGCGTCTGGCAGGTCAGAGTCGAGCGGATTCGAATGCGCTCGATTCCGGCGTCTTCGATGGCGTCCGCCTTGATCTCGTCGATCTCTTCGTTCGCATCCACCAGCACGTTGTCGTCTTGGTCCCAGACGGGCTCGAGCGCGACACGACCGACGATACGATCTTTGAGCGATTCGATGACTTCGCCACCCTCGTAGAGAGCGGTCGCGTCGACGCCGTCGAGCGTTCCGCAGTCCAGCTCTTTGACGACGCAATCATTGGCGACATCGACGAGTCGACGAGTCAGATAACCCGAGTTAGCGGTCTTGAGCGCGGTGTCTGCAAGGCCCTTACGAGCACCGTGAGTCGAGATAAAATACTCGAGCACGGTTAGACCTTCGCGGAAGTTTGCCGTAATCGGCGTCTCGATGATCTCACCGGACGGCTTGGCCATCAGGCCACGCATCCCCGAAAGCTGACGCATCTGCTGCGCCGAACCACGAGCACCCGAGTCTGCCATGATGAAAATCGAGTTGAACGAAGTCGACGACTCTTCTTCACCGGACTTCAGGTCGGTGAAGGTCTCGGTCGAAATGTCCTCGGTCATCTGGTTCGCAACCTCTTCGGTGGCGTTCGCCCAGATATCCACAACCTTGTTGTAGCGCTCACCGTCGGTGATGAGACCTTCGGTGTATTGGTCCTCGATTTCAGCGACTTCTCCGCGTGCGTGCTCGACGATATCCCACTTCTTGCCTGGGATGACCATGTCGTCGATCGAAATCGAGACGCCGGCCAGCGTCGAGTACTCATAACCCACGTTACGGATATGGTCGGCGAGGAGCACCGTGGCTTTATTGCCGACGTGACGGAAGCACGCATCGATCACCTTACCGAGCGACTTCTTGTCCATCACCTGGTTCACATGTGAGAAAGGCAGCTCTTTCGGCACGATATCGTAGAGAAGGACGCGACCGGTGGTCGTGTCGACGACTTCACCGTCGATGCGGACTTTAATGCGCGCCTGAACGTGAAGCATGCCCGAGTCGTAGGCAAGACGGACTTCGTCGGGATCCGTGAAGAGACCCTGTGTCGGGATACCATTCTCGTCTTCTCGGTACTCGCCTTTGGCGAACGGACGCTCACGCGTCATGTAGTAGCAGCCGAGCACAATATCCTGTGTCGGACCAATGATCGGGCCGCCGTTGGCCGGCGAGAGAATATTATTGGTGCTCAAGAGCAGAACGCGCGTCTCGACCTGAGCTTCCAGCGAGAGAGGCACGTGGACGGCCATCTGGTCACCGTCGAAGTCTGCGTTGTAAGCAGCGCAGACCAGCGGGTGAATCTGAATGGCCTTACCCTCGACGAGCACCGGCTCGAACGCCTGAATGCCCAGGCGGTGAAGGGTCGGTGCGCGGTTGAGGAGCACGGGATGCTCTTTGATCACGCCGTCGAGGATGTCCCAGACTTCGGACTTCTCTTTCTCGACCATTTTCTTGGCCGATTTGATCGTCGTGACGTACCCGCGCTCTTCGAGCTTGTTGTAGATGAACGGCTTGAAGAGCTCGAGCGCCATCTTCTTGGGAAGACCGCACTGGTGAAGCTTCAGGGTCGGGCCGGCGACGATCACCGAACGACCACTGTAGTCGACTCGTTTACCCAGAAGGTTCTGGCGGAATCGACCCTGCTTCCCTTTGATCATGTCCGAGAGCGACTTCAGCGGACGACGGTTCGGACCGGTGATGGTCTTTCCGCGACGGCCGTTGTCGAAGAGCGCGTCGACTGCTTCCTGCAGCATGCGCTTCTCATTACGGATGATGATTTCGGGCGCGTGAAGATCGAGAAGCTTCTTGAGGCGATTATTTCGATTGATGACTCGGCGATAGAGATCGTTCAAGTCCGAGGTCGCGAAACGACCGCCATCAAGCGGCACCAGCGGACGCAGATCCGGCGGAAGCACCGGAATGACGTCGAGGATCAGCCACTTGGGATCGTTACCCGAGTCACGGATGGCCTCGATGATCTTCAGTCGCTTGGCGATTCGCTTACGCTTGGCTTCGCTCGTCGCCTCTTTCATCTCGGCGCGAAGCTCCATGCCCATGCGCTCGATCTGCATCTCGTCGAGGAGTTCCTTGATGGCGTCGGCACCCATCTTCGCGGTGAAGACGTCGCCGTACTCCTCGATGTACTCCATGTATTTCTGCTCGCTGAGAACCTCACCGACCTGAAGCGGGGTCAGACCGGGGTCCGTCACGATATACGCCACGCAATAGAGCACCTTCTCGAGATCCTTGAGCGTGATTTCGAGCATGTTTCCGATACGCGACGGCAGGCTCTTCAGGAACCAGATGTGCGCGACCGGAGTCGCAAGATTGATATGTCCGAGCCGCTCGCGGCGTACTTTGGACTGAATCACCTCAACGCCGCATTTTTCGCAGACGACGCCTCGGTGCTTCATGCGCTTGTACTTTCCGCAGATGCATTCGTAATCCTTGACCGGACCGAAGATCTTGGCGCAGAAGAGTCCGTCACGCTCGGGCTTGAACGTTCGATAGTTGATGGTTTCGGGCTTTTTGACCTCGCCATGGCTCCATTCGCGAATCTTGTCGGGGCTCGCGATGCCAATACGAATAGCCGAAAAGCTGAGTGGATCTTTCGGTTTCTCGAAGAAGCTGAAGATGTCCTTACTCAAGGTGTCCTCCGTGCGGCGCTCGCGGCGCCTTTATCTTGAGCCGGCCTTCGCGGCCGGCTGTCATCGCTCATAGGGCGAAATAGTTCGTGTGAATCAGGCTACGTTCTCGAGCAACTCGACGTTCAAGCAGAGAGCGTGAAGCTCTTTGATCAGAACGTTGAAGCTCTCCGGGAGACCCGGATCCAACGTGAATTCGCCTTTGACGATCGACTCGTAAATTCGGGTTCGGCCCTGCACATCGTCGGATTTGACGGTCAGGAACTCCTGAAGCGTGTAGGCGGCGCCGTACGCTTCGATTGCCCAGACCTCCATCTCACCCAGACGCTGACCACCAAACTGTGCCTTACCACCCAGCGGCTGCTGCGTGACGAGGCTGTACGGTCCGATGGAACGTGCGTGGATCTTGTCGTCGACCAGGTGGTGAAGCTTGAGGACGTACATCACGCCAACCGTGACATCGTTCTCGAAGGCTTCACCGGTGCGCCCGTCGAAGAGCGTCGTCTGACCGGTACGCGCCACGCCTGCTTTCTCGAGCATGTCGCGAATAGTCTTCTCGGGAGCACCGTCGAAAACTGGCGTCGCCATATGCACGCCGCCGACACAGGTCTTCGCGAATTCGCGCAGACCATCTTCGTCGAGATCTTTGAGGATCTCCTGGTGCTCTTCGTTGTGGAAAACCTCGGTGAGATATTTCCGGAGGTTTTCCTCTTTGCCCGCTTCTTCCAGCATCTCACCGATGCGGAAGCCCAGATTCTTCGCGGCCCAGCCGAGGTGGGTCTCGAGGACCTGACCGACGTTCATGCGTGAAGGCACGCCCAGCGGATTCAATACCACGTCGACGGGCCGACCATCCGCACTGAAGGGCAGATCCTCTTCGGGCAGGATTCGACTGATGACACCCTTATTTCCGTGTCGTCCGGCCATCTTGTCGCCGACCTGAAGCTTACGCTTGATGGCGACATATACCTTGACCATTTTGATGACGCCGGGCTGAAGCTCGTCGCCTTTTCGCAGCTTGTCGATCTTCTCGCCGTAGTTCATGCGGATGACGAGAATCTGATCCTCGACGTCGCCGAGAATCTGCATGAGCTTATCGCTCGTCTCGTCGTCGACGATGATGTCCGGCCAGTATCGACGGGGAACACCATCGAGCACCTTGTCGGTGATCTTCGTTCCGTCCTCGATGAGCGTCTTTTGCGTCTCGTCGACCAGGTCGGCTTCGACCTTTTTACCGAGGAGCAGGTCGCGCATCTTTCGATATGCCGCGTCGCGCAGAATGCGGATTTCGTCGTTCTGATCCTTGAGCAGCTTGGCCTCTTCGGCGTCCTCGATCTGCGTCGTTCGTTCGTCTTTGACGACGTCCTGACGCGCGAAGACTTTGGCGCCGATCACTGTACCGGTCGTTCCGGGAGGCATGCGAAGCGAGGTGTCTCGGACATCCCCGGCTTTCTCGCCGAAGATCGCTCGAAGGAGCTTTTCTTCGGGGGAGAGCTGGGTCTCGCCTTTGGGCGTAATCTTTCCGACGAGGATGTCATCCGGGCCGACTTCGGCACCGATGCGCACGATTCCCGACTCGTCGAGGTCGGCGAGCGCGTCTTCCCCGACGTTGGGGATGTCACGCGTAATCTCTTCGGCACCCAACTTGGTGTCTCGTGCGACAGCCTCGAATTCCTCGATGTGAACCGAGGTATAGACGTCTTCTTTGACCAGACGCTCACTGATGAGAATCGAGTCCTCGAAGTTGTATCCACCCCACGGCATGAAAGCGACGATGACATTTCGTCCCAGCGCAAGCTCGCCGCGCTCGGTCGATGGACCGTCGGCGACAATCTCGCCTTTCTCGACGTAGTCACCCACGTCGATGATCGGCTTCTGATTGAAGCAAGTGGCCTGATTCGAGCGCTCGAATTTGATGAGCTTGTAGATGTCGGGCTTGACAAAAAGCTCGTCGCCATCCGACTCGGGGCGAATCACGATACGCTCGGCATCGACAGATTCGACCCAGCCCGAATTGCGGGCGACGATCGTCACACCCGAATCGCGAGCCACATCGTGCTCGAGTCCGGTACCCACCAGCGGCGAGTCGGTCTCGACAAGCGGCACAGCCTGACGCTGC
>CAYFTY010000259.1:0-6301 GCA_964346045.1 uncultured Bradymonadales bacterium
GAAGAAGCCAAGAAGGCCGAAGAGGAAGCAAAGGCTGCCGAAGAAGCGGCCGAAGCTGCCGAAGAAGAGAGCGCCGACGAAGAAGGTGCCGAAGAGACGGCCGAAGAAGCAGACGCCGAAGATTCGGAAGACGCTGCCGGCGAAGAAGAATAATCACGAGCGCCCGGTCATCACAGACCGGGCGTAGAGTCTGCACCCGGGTGCACGCATGTCTGACAAAGACGAAGTGACCGAAGCCTACGAAGATCTCGTTGCATTTCTGGTAGAGCCTCTGCTCGGCTCAGATGATTTCGAGGTTTCGTCTCGAGACCGCGGCGACACGATCGAAATTCAGCTCGATACGCCGCCGAATATTCGAGGCCGAGTGATCGGTCGCGGAGGGCGCATTGCGCGGTCGCTTCGCACCATCATCGGCTCGGCTGCGATCCCGACTCATAAGCGAGTCAGCTTCGACATCGTAGACTGAGCACCGTGCTCGAACCATGAGCAAGGCTCAGCAAAAAACCATACCTTTTGGAAAATTGGGGCGTCCGCACGGAGTGTACGGAGAGCAAAGGCTTTTTCTCTTCAATCCCGACACGCCCATTCTCATGCCCGGACTCGTCCTTCTGGCCAAGACCGACGAAGGATGGCGTGAGCTACACCTCGAGAGTGCTCGAAAGGGCTCGAAATTCGCAATCGTCGCCTTTGAACAGGTCCAGACCCGCGAAGAAGCCGAAGAGCTCACCAATTCGGTCTTGCGCGTACGCCGAGAAGATTTCGAAGAGCTAGACGAAGGTGAGGTCTATCAGTCAGACCTCATCGGTGTACCCGTCGCCGTCCAGCACGACGGCGGACTTGCACCCATAGGCAAGGTCAAGGGATTCTTGGACGCCATCCAAGACACTGATGTAATGGCCGTGACCGGACCTCGCATAAAGGGGCGACTTCTCGTGCTCATGCGAAAAGAGATCGTCCTCGAGGTCGACCCGGAAGATGGCGTCGTTCTCGCGTCACTCGAAGAGTGGGCCCCCGAAGATCTCAAGCTCGAAGAAATCCGAATCGAGGATCCTGCGTGAGTTTTCGTGTCGATATCCTCACACTCTTTCCGGATTTCTTTGCGAGCCCAATGAGCGAGTCGATTCTCAAGCGTGCTCGAGAATCCGCTCATCTTGACTTCTACGCCCACGACATCCGCGAATTCGCCACCGACAAACATCGACAATGTGACGACCTTCCCTATGGCGGAGGCGCGGGTATGGTCATGAAACCCGAGCCGCTCGTCGCCAGCATCGAGCACGCCATGGAGCTCAATCCCGATGCTCCTCGCGTGCTTATGACGCCGCAGGGAGAAGTCTTCGACCAGAGATTGGCGGCAGGCCTGGCAAACGAACGCGGATTGATTCTCGTCTGTGGACATTACGAAGGCATTGACGAGCGCGTGCGAGAGGGTTGGATCGACCGTGAGATTTCGATCGGAGACTTCGTGCTCACCGGCGGTGAACCAGCAGCACTCGTCGTGGTCGATGCCACCGTTCGGCTCATCGATGGTGTAGTTGGGAACGCCGAGTCGCTCGAAGACGAGAGCTTTTCAGAGCCGATGCTCGAGTATCCACATTATACTCGACCGAGAGTCTTCCGAGACATGGAGGTCCCCGAAGTTCTGCTCAGCGGACACCACGCCAAAATCGAAGAGTGGCGGCGAGAAAAAGCCCTCGAACGTACCCGGGCTCGACGCCCCGACCTCCTCGAAGACGAATGAGATTTACCGCGCCGGTATCACCCAGTTGACCGGGGTGGGCGGGTTTTCGACCGAAAGCGAGATATGGGCAGCTTCGTCCGTGATATCGGTCCACATCCACGTCTGGGGGCGCCGAGTCGGGTCACGTACTTCGTGTTCGATCGTCTGCTCCCCGACCCTCGGCACATGCGTACCGTCGGCAACCAACGTCATCTCTGCCACCGATTCGGGGCACTTCACGCGCGCTTCGCCCGAAGCACGAATGTGGATCTCGCAGGCCCGTGCCCTGGACCATTGGCCAAGCGCCTCCTCGACCGAGGTGAAGACCACCGAACGATTTCCTTCGCGCCAGAGTTCGATGTCAGCGAATGCTCGCACGAGTTCGGGAGCCAACGTCCACTGCCCGTGACGCTCGGGAACAAGCAGGCCTTCTTTGGCCGCCGTCGTGAGCGGATTTCGAGTCGCCACCAGTGGAGATGCGAAGGCAAAGATTCCACGTTCGCGTCGCAATCGCTCGAGATAGAGCTTCGAGAGCGCCTGGTCGAGCAATTGCTCTCTCGTGCCGTCGAGGACTTCGAGCGCCATGCTTTCCGGCACCTTTCCGTTGAAACCGACGCTCGAATTTAGCAAGATCGAATTCGAAAAACCGGCCTCGAATCGCGTGGCATCGCGGAGCCAGAGCCGAGAGCTATCGCAGGCAGGGGGTTCGCCAAAGACTGGCCCCTGTGCAGGATCGAATTCAACACGCGTATCGTCGAGTCGCACGGCCAACTCATCCAGGGCGGGATCCTTCATGCCGCGTGGCGAGATGATCGTACCCCCGAGATGAGTCCCCGAGATCCCACCATTTCCGTAGCGGGGATCTTCGGGACTCGAGTGCCCGAGCGCCAGCGTCGCCACCTGCCGTGCCCACGCGCTGGCCTCGGGAGGCTTGATCTCATCAAACGCGGTGTTGAAATGCGATCCTGGCGGGATGAACACGGGTACGAGAGCAGCCTCGGCACCGCGGGCGAGGCGTCCTGGCACGACGACCGGCAGGGCTCCGACAGACCATTTGAGCCTCGTCTCGATATCGAACGTCGTTTCTTCACAGCCTGCCTCGATGTCTGCCATCGTCTGCGGATCGACGAGATTGAGCGACACCTGCACGGCCGAACCGTCGGTCTGACCTATCGAGACGTGATTTGCCCACCATGAACTGATCTCGATCGTTCGTCCTGTCCCGGCCCACCTCAGCCAGCCGGGAGTCCAACCCGAAATGCGCTTGGTTTCTCGCGCAAACGGAACAAGGCGCATCGTGTCGTCGAGGAGCCGGACATCGCCCGCCGGTAGCTCCATAATCGCTTCGAGACCACCCTCAACGGCCTCCATGGGCAAATCCTCAATCGAGAGAGAGAAGAACGCCTGCGGGTTGCCCTGTGCGAAATGCCAGCTCGCATCGACCCTCGAATCACCGAGCTTCGCCCTGCCGACGATCGTCCAGTAATCGGCGCTCGATTCTGCAAGCTCCCAGGCAAAATCGACCCCTTCGAGGCGAGGAGTCATCACGACCGTCTGTGACGGTGAAACCCGGATGACGGGTCCACGCTTCTCGTCGATCTCGACGGCCACGCTCTCGGCATCTCCCGGGGTCTTCCAGACTTCGGGCGGCTCTTGCCAGTAGCCGATGGCGTCGACTTTTTGCGCAGGCGTATCGTCCTGTGAGTCGCGCACTTGAGTGACGATCGCGATCGCGACGAAGACCACGGCCACGACCACGATGGCGACGAGAACCAGTTGTTTGCGCTTTCTTGCCATGTAGACCTCGTGACGAGGGTGCATCGGAACCCCGACCTCGGCAAGTTTTGCGGGCCATCCGCAGCTCGAAGACTCTGTATCGAGCCTCGGCTTGCGCAGCGATCCAAAGGTACCGATAATCCAGCCCCGTCAGTCAGACTGGCGCATCAATCGCATTTCTATTGGAGCTGAGTCGAATGGATACCTTGATCAAACGTCTGGGCACGGCCCTGGTCGTCGTTTCGCTGATGGCGGCATGTGGGTCGGACGATGGTGGCGACGAAAACAACACCGCGAATAACACCACCAACAACGCGACGAATAACGCGACGAATAACGCGACCAACAACACGAATAACGCCACCAACAACGTCAACAACACGAATAATGGCGGCGAGTGCCCTTCGACGCCCGATCAGGATGGGGACGGCATCGGCGACGCCTGTGATAATTGCGTGCCCGTTCCGAATCCCGACCAAAAGGATACCGACGGCGATGGCGTGGGCGATGCATGCGATTCGTGCATCCCCGGCGGGCCGATGCGCGATCAGGTCAACTACGTGGATGTGTATTATGAAGAAGCGACATCGTCGGACCAGATCACGGTCGACGATATTGCCGTCGCCGACTTCAATGGCGACGGATACACCGACATCGTGACGCTCGGACTGCTCGACATGCGCCTTCAGTTCCTGCGCTCAGACCCCGAGCCGATGGGTGACAACCCATTCTTCCGACAGATCGACACCTCACAGCCCGGTGTCGGGCCCACCGCGATCGATGCTTTCGACGTCAACGGAGACGGGTTCTCCGAGGTCGCGATCGCCAATACATTCGACGTTTCGATCATTCAGAATAATGAGGACGGAAATAGCCGAGACCTTCTCTTCTCGAACGATGCGGTCTACACGACCCCATCGGCTCCGGTCGACGTCGTGGGTGCTGACATGGATGGCGACGGCGACATGGACGTCGTCGTATTGACCGAGAACGGCGTCGTGATCCTCGACAACTCGGACGGAGAGGGAGAGTTCACCGTCGGCGACGAGCGCTCCATCACGAATCAGAACGAAGTCCTGGACGTGGCCGTCGCCGAATTCGACGAAGACGCCGGCCCGGACGTCGCCGTTTTGCTGACCGGGAACCAGATCGCGATTCTGAGTTCGGACGGCTCCCAGCCAGCGCGCCAGACGATCGAACCGAGTTCCACCGAGCAGGAGTGGCAGTTCCTCGAAGCCGGCTCGATCAATCAGGATGGCGTCTTCGATCTGGCGCTGATGGCACCGAAAACCGTCGATATGGGCGGCAGCGATGTAGCCGCTGAATTCGTCGTGTTAAAAAACGATGGCGAGCTCAGCTTTTCTACATACTACTCCGAGGTACTCGGCATCGAGCCGTCGACCTTGCTCTTTGCCGACATCTCGTTCGACGGATATGCAGATGTCGTGCTCGGACAGTATTTCTATCGGCACAGCTACACCGAAGCGGGCTACGCCGGCGGGCGAATCGAGATGGCCAGCGGCATTCAGCCCAAGGTTCTCGAATTCGTCAACGTCAACGATGACGAAGCTGGCGAACTCATTGCCGCCGAAGATTCGAGACTCGTGGTCTTCACGCCCTCGTGTCCTTGAGATTCCTGATTCTGCTCGCCCTTTTGGGTTTCGGGTGCGGGTCGACTTATGACTCGTCTCGCATCCGAACGCCCGAAGGCGATCTCGTCACCGAGCGCATCGCAGGACCCGATGGAGAGACGCACGAACTCGTCGGCGAGGCGAGTTGGTATGGCGAACGCTTTCAGGGCCGCACCACGGCATCTGGCGAAAACTTCGATATGTACGGGTTCACGGCAGCCCATAAGACCCTGCCGTTTCACACGGTCGTGCGCGTCATCGAGCGCCAGAGCCGTAAGAGCGTCGTCGTGCGCATCAACGATCGCGGTCCCTTCTCAGAAGGTCGTGTGATCGACCTCTCGTGGGCCGCCGCTCGAGACCTCGGAATGGTCTCGCGAGGTGTCATTCCAGTCGAGCTCGTGATATTGAAATGGGGTGACGATTCCCGCGTGAAGTGAAAACCGTGAGCCTGCTGCGCATCCTCCTCCGACAAAAATCCGACGTTTTGCGCAAGGCACAAGATCTCGGCATCGAGGGGGCCGCCCGACTCGCCACACAACTTCTCGACGAAGAGTGGCACGACGGACCCGCGTTTATGCCCTGGCAGGCCGATACGCTCGACTCGCTTCAAAAGCGACTCTGCCGCGGCGAGGGCATACCGCAGACCTACGAGGTCGACGCGCTCGAAGTCACGCTCAGATTCGTATCGAATATGCCCGAGGCCACTCGACGCAAAATGGCGGGTCTGCTCACGCTTTTCGAAGCCGGCCCCTACGTTCTAGGGCCGACCCGCAAGAGATTTTCGCAGCTGAGCGGACCTCATCAGGATGCCTATCTGCGAACGTGGGAGGCCGCGTCGCTTGCGCCTCAACGAGCCATTTATCACGCCCTTAAGACGATCGCCGTGATGGGGTACTGGACGCAGCCCGCCACGTGGCCCCATATCGGTTACAGCCTCGCTCAAAATCCGGGTTTGCCTGAGCACCTGAGGGAGGCGTAATGCGTGCCACCCGAATGTCAGGCATAGATGCCCCTGAATCACTCCGTGCAGATGTCGTCGTCGTCGGAACAGGCGCCGGCGGTTCGATGGCCTTTCATGACCTCGCGAGAGCCGGACATGATGTGATCGCTCTCGAACTCGGCGAGCATCTCTTTGCCCAAGACATGGTGGGGAGAGAAGAGCTGATGCTGCCGC
>CAYFTY010000260.1:0-6292 GCA_964346045.1 uncultured Bradymonadales bacterium
CACGCCCCGTCGATGCATTGCTGACCGCCGGGACAATCTGGATTGCCGGTGCAGCGGACCTGACTCACCGTCTTGCAGGCCCCGTCCTCGCAAACCTGGTTGTTCTCGCAATCATCATCGGTACCGCAGGCTGCCTCCTCGCTCGCACCACACGCTGCAAAGAGCAGCATCAAGGCCGAGGCGACAAGGCCGATCATCCAGAGCTTTTTCGACATTACAACTTCCTTCGAAGAATCATGAGGTGTCGGTCACGATCCGCCGACGACCTGTGTTCGGGAGTAAAGACATTCCACATCGGATCCTAGCAGATGGCCGGAATCGCTCAAAGAGACAAGGCAACGCGGAATGAATACAGCCTCAGAAGAGGTTTGCATGCGTGGGCACGCTTGTTTCTTTGCGTCTTTTTCGATAGTTCAGGCGCGACTATTTCTCAGGCCCTTCATGGCTTCGTACGAGACCTTCATCGCGCTGCGTCATCTCAAGAATCGCAGGCGCAGCTTCCTCTCCACGATCACGATCATTGCGATCCTCGGAGTGTTCCTGGGGGTGATGGCGCTAACCAGCGTGATTGCGGTGACGGGAGGCTTCCAGGAGGCGTTCCGAGACCGGGTGCTCGGGATCAACTCGCACCTGCTCATCATCAAATTTGGCATTGATTTCCGCGATTATCGGGAGATTCAGGATACGCTCTCCAAGATTGATGGTGTCACAGCGACGAGTCCTTTCATCTTTCATGAGATGATTGCCACGCATGAGAAGAACTCGGCGGGCATCCTCATCAAAGGGGTCGAGCCGAACACGGTTCGAGAGGTCTCTGATCTGCCTCAGTACATGCCCGAGCCCGACGCGATTCAAGAGATCGAATACGAGCGTTTTCCTGCCGATGGCAAGAAAGAGACGCCCAGGGTACTCATCGGCAAGACACTCGCCGAAAAGCTCGAACTCGAGGTGGGCGACAAACTGCAGGTGACAAGTCCATTGGAGAGTCTCGACCCCGATCGTTGGAGCTCCGATGAGCATCGACCCTCGAGCCGGGGGTTCATCGTCTCGGGTATCTATTCGAGCGGATTCCATGAATACGATAGTCGACTGGTCATGACCGACTATCGCGCTTTACAGGACTTCTTCAATCAGGGGGATGTCGTCACCGGGATCGATCTGCGTGTCGATGATGTCTTCGCAGTCGGTCGCATCGGGGAGAGGGTAAACGATGCGATTCCGAAGGGGCGATTTCGTGTTCTCGACTGGCGCGAATTGAACCACAATCTCTTCACCAGCCTGAGTCTTCAACGTCTCGTGCTCGCTGTTCTCTTTCTTTTCATCGTCCTGGTGGCGAGCTTCAATATCGTCTGCACCTTGATCATGATCGTGCTCGACAAACAAAAAGAGATCGCGATTTTGAAATCAATGGGAGCGACCCACTGGGGCGTGATGAAAGTCTTCATCATCGAAGGGCTCATCATCGGCGCCATCGGCACGGTAAACGGTATTCTCGGCGGCCTGATCGTGTGCACCATCATCCGGCACACCGATTTCGGACTGGACCCGACCATCTACATGATCGACTACCTTCCGGTTCGCATCGTCTGGTGGGAGTTCGTCACCGTCGGGCTCGTCGCGATGCTCATCTGTTTGCTCGCGACGGTGGGGCCGAGCTGGTGGGCAGCGCGGCTGCAGCCGGTCGAAGGCCTTCGCTACGACTGAGCATCAGGCGGCAACCTCGAGCCGCATCTCTCTTGCAAGCGCGGCAGCTGCTTCACGATGCACGTTCGCATCACTGCCTCGTCCGGTGGCTTCGAGTGCCACCGCGAGATTGCGATGACATCGGTAAATGTCTTTGGGCACATCTCTCTCTCGCGCGCGGGCGAGACTGGTCGCGAGGTGATTCAGAGCGTCCTCGACTCCGTTCCCCAGTAAGCATTGCGCAGTGGCCCGGAAATCATGACCACGCTGCGCCGAGTAGAAATCCTGATGCGCATGTCCTTCTTCGATCAGTCGATCGGAGAGATCGACGACCAGGTCGTATTGTTTGGCTTCGAGCGCGTACGCAGCATCTTCGCGAATCAGCTCGATGCCCAGTGCGGTGAGTCCGTGATCGCTCGCCAGTTGTTGTGCTCGAGCGAGGAAGCTACGGGCCACTTCCCAATCGGATTCGGCAGCGAAGATGCATGCCTCAGCCCAGTCTGCTCGGCACGAAACCACCGCGAGTCCGGTCGACTCGGCGAGTACTCGTAGATTATCTCGAATTTCGGAGGCGCGTCGATCCATGCCAAGTTGGGTCAACATCCGGACCGCCCGGTTCAGCATCAGGGCACGGGTCGAGAGATCCATGCGGTACGTTCCCCAGCGCTGGTAGAGGTTCATGGCCCCTTCGAGCATGCTTTGTGCCGCGACCGTGTCACCGTAGCGGTCCTGCCATCTCGCCATCGAGAGCATGCCATATGCCAATAAATCGGGGTCATTGATGGCCCTTGCCGCCTCAATCGCCAGTCTGAAATGGTGGAACGCGTCGACGAGATCATCCTGCTGCATCGAAAGTTGGCCGCGCAGCAGGCGGCCGCGAATCGCACCCACGTCATCTCGCAACATTTCGGCGAGCGCGTTCACCGGCTCGAGCGCATTCCGACAGACGTCGAGTTTCGCCATCACGAGCGCGAGCTCTGCGCGATTCAGCATGAACGCGACCCGCGTTTGAGGAGCGCCGAGTTGATGAGTGGCGATGAGCTCAGAAGTGTACTGGAAAAACTCCAGGACCGTATCGAGCCAGCCCTCGAGCTCGAGCCAACGAGCGACCTGGCGTGCATCACGTACCAGCCGGCGCCGATCACCAGCCAGCGCATACCATCGGGTCATCGCCGGCCCGTAACGAGCCATGTCGGTCGGTCTCCGTCGATGCTTGATATGCCTCGCGATCGCAGATGCATGTTGCTCGATCTCGGAGCGTTCCAGAGTCGCATCGAGCCAGGGATCCGAAGCTTCCTCGACCGCCATGAAGTGTCCGGTCTTAGGAACGCGCACGAGTCGTTGCTCAGTGAGTTGCTGGAGCGCGTTCATGATCCGCTCTCCCGGAATGCCGAGGATCTGGCTCAAGTCGGATTGAGACATCACGTGTCCGGACACGCCGAGCGTCGCGAAACACGCCGAGGCATCTGGAGTCAGGCCCGAGACGTTCTCGAAGTTGGGCCCGGGCTCACCGATGACTCGCAAAGCCGCGAGGTTTTCGGGTTTGCCAATGTCGAACTTCGAACGAATTTGTTCGGGACTCTGCGTGCACATCACGAGCATAAACGAGCGGCCGCCGATGTCCCCGACGACGTGTCTCAACACGTCGAGCGACACGTGGTCGATGCGGTCGATGCGGTCGATGACCAGCACGAGTGGTCCTGCCGAGGTCGCTTCATCCAGAACGGCGTCGATCACCTGCAGGAGATGTCGCCGCTTGATCCTTGCGCCCACTGCCCGACTTCCAGTGAGCATCCATAGGCTCGATACCGTGTCGAGGGCCTCATCACGCACCCCCAATTCGCGCAGCTTCTCGACAACCTTTCCGGGGTCGTCGACTTCCAGAAATTCGAAGAGAAAATCCGTCATGATGCCGAAGGGGCAATAGCGATCATCACGGTTGACGCGCATGCCAAAGGCACGAGTTGCCCCTCTCCATCCGAGTGCGTCCGGCAGTCGGTCGGGCAGATAGTTTCGGCCGGCGCCGAATTCACCCGATACCAGGATCGCTTTTCCCTGACCGGCGCGTACGGATGCAAAAAGGTCTTCGAGGCTGCCGGGCAGGGCGGGGCGCTGATCGCCGCCGACCATATTCTGGAGTTTGTACGAGGGGAGCTCGGCGTTCGTCGAATCGGTCACCGGCGACGGCTCGGATTCTTCGTCCATGCCCAGAATCTGGAGATCGGTGAGTGAGATCTCCTCGAGACCCACCTCCATGGTCGTTTCGTCAGGTGCGACTCGCATCTCTTCTCGCTTCAGCTCCTGCATGTAGAGCGAGAGCGCGCGGGTATCAGCGCGCAGGTTATTTCCGAAAATGAACGCGACGAGCTCTTCGTAGAGACTGCCGGCATTCGAAGCTCTTCCGGCCGGATCCGGGACCAGCATCGACTCGAGGATCTGGACGAGAGGTCGCGGTACATCCGTAATGCTATGGATCGGCGGGATATCCGCCTCGGTGGCCACTTTGCGGGTCTCGTCGAGATCGTGCCCGGCGTAAGGATGCGTGCCCGAAAGGAGCTCGTATAAAAGGAGTCCGAGCGAGAAAATATCCGCTTTCTGAGTTCGCGCATGGCCCCGCAGGACCTCTGGGGCCTCGTAGAGAAGCCGTTGAATTTCGTCTTCGTTGTCGATCACAGGCACCAGCGCGAGCGCTCGGGCCATGCCGAAGTCTGTGATCTTCACCTCGCCCTCGAAGGTGAGCATGATGTTGCGAGGCGAGATGTCTCCATGAAGAAGATTCAGACTGTTGAAATTATAATCTTTACGACGGTGAGCGTAGTCGAGCCCCTTCGCGATTTCGCTGACCAGAAAGAGGGCCAGCTCGCGACTGAGGGGGCGGTCGACGAGGTGTCCGAGCTCGACTGTACGTCCCAGGTCGAATCCGCCGCAGTATTCCTGGGCAATATAGTATTGACCCGATTCTTCTTCCATCCCCAGATCATAGACCTGCGCGACGTTCGCGTGACTCAGGGTGACCGTTCGTTTGGCCTCCTCGATCACGGTGTCCACGAAGTTCGGAATCTGGGTCAGCGCCGGATTCAGCACTTTGACCACGAGAATTTTTTCAAATCCCTCGACGCCGTGGCTCTTGGCTTTGTATACGTCGCCCATTCGTCCATGAGCGAGTCTTGCCACTAACTCGTACTTGCCGAATGATTGCGGTTGCGAGAGTCTCTCGGTGCGTCCCATATGTCGCTCGATTGCGGGTTGCACGTACCATATCTCAAGCTGCACCCTTTGTCAGTTTTCCGAATGGATCGATGATGGCCAATCTCAAAGACAATGAAAGCTACTACGACGAATTTGCCGACTGGTACGAAAAGGAGCGCCACGATGGGTACCATGCGTTCATCGACCGTCTCGAGACGGATCTGGTTCTCGAACATGCGGCTGGAAAAGACGTCCTCGAGGTCGGCTGTGGTACCGGACTGATTCTGAATCGAGTGGCGCCCGTCGCGAATCGGGCGGCCGGAATCGACCTTTCGAGCGGAATGCTCGAGAAGGCACAAGAGCGGGGGCTCGAGGTCTACAAAGCCAATGCGACCGAGTTGCCCTTCGATGACGGGACGTTCGATGTCGTCTACAGCTTCAAAGTTCTTGCACATGTCGAAGCGATCGACGTGGCGCTGCGTGAGATGGCACGGGTCACCCGAAAGAACGGTGTTCTGCTCCTGGAGTTCTATAATTGGATGAGTCTTCGCTACCTTGCCAAGCAGGTCGCAGGTCCGCAGAAGATCTCGCAACAGACGCACGAAGGGGCGGTCTACACGAGATGGGACTCGCCGGTCGATCTCGGCAGGCGACTTCCCGAGAACCTGAGGCTCGTGGACTACAAAGGCGTTCGGGTGCTCACGCCACTGGCAGCGGCTCACAGGGTCCCGATCGTGGGGCCGGTCTTGCGAAAACTCGAGCACCGCGCCAAGGATTCGCCGCTTCGTTACTTCGGGGGCTTCCTCGTGGCCGTCGTCGAGAAGGAACTCGATTGAGCTTTCGTTTGGCCAATTCGGGGTCGTTCAGATATCATGCTTTTAAGTGGATACACGACGCCCGAACGTAACACGCAGACCATGAGATCATGACGGAACGCGCGGTCGAAGATCTATTCGATGCCGAAGGCCAGCTCGATATGAGCCGACTGGCTGATGATGCTCGAGAAGTGCTGGAAGAAGCGCGCGAATCACTTCGCTCGATGGGAAGGCACATGTTTCTTCCCCTCGATTTGATGATCGTGCTCCTCGAACGAGGACACTTCGAGTTGGCCCGTGTCGTCGCCGATGGAACCGATGGAAGCGTCACCGCCGATGACGTCCTGCCCAGACTGAGGGCGCTCGCCGAGGAGATTGAAGAAGAAGGCAATAGTCACTCGCCAGAATTCAACCGACTGTCGTTCTCTCGGGGTTTTACGCGAATTCTCGCAGAGGCGATCAAATTCGATATCGAGAGCGTCAACGCCAGGATCACCGAAGACGACCTCGTCCGAAATCTGATCTGGCGGGCCGAGGCGGTTGAAACCGCATCGGGGCGCTGGGGGGTTTGGGGGCCCGGCGGAGGGGGGGGGGGCATTTTATTC
>CAYFTY010000261.1:0-6278 GCA_964346045.1 uncultured Bradymonadales bacterium
GGATTCTCCTCGGCGGTGTTCCCGGTGTTGGGCGAGCCAACGTGGTGATCATCGGCGGCGGCACGGTCGGAACGAACGCTGCCAAAATGGCTGTCGGAATGGGGGCTCAGGTCACAATCCTCGATGTGAGTCTACATCGGCTGCGATATCTGGACGACATCTTTGGAAATAAGATCCAGACCCTGCACAGCAATCCGGTCACGATCTCCGAGCAGGTGCACATGGCTGATCTCGTGGTCGGTGCTGTATTGATCCCCGGCGCCAAAGCACCGCATCTCGTTACGCGTCAGCATATTTCCGAGATGTCCGAAGGCAGTGTCGTCGTCGACGTTTCGGTAGATCAGGGCGGCTGCATCGAGACCTGTCATCCCACGACGCACGAAGACCCGACCTACGTCGTAGACGGTGTGGTCCACTACTGCGTCGCCAATATGCCAGGAGCAGTCGCGAGGACCTCGACCTTCGCACTCAATAATACGACCCTTCGCTACGGTCTTGCGATTGCCGAAAAGGGACTCGAAGAAGCGATGTCCGCAGACCATCATCTCAAATTGGGTCTGAACACCTACAAAGGAAAGACCGTGTACGAGGCGGTGGCTCAGAGCCTCGACCTCGATTACACGCCCGTCGACGAGATGATCTGAGAATTCCGAGAAATTCTCATTTCGTGATCCTGGCGCATCGCCCCGTTTTGTGGGCCGATGCGCTTTTTCGTGTTCCAGACAATCCTGCGCGACCGAAAAAAATGCAGATTGAATGAAATATTAGATCGATCGTCTGTAGTTATGCGTTTGCATGCGAGCAAGGTGGGCGTTGCCATCAGGGCGCGTCGCCTGACGACACGGAAAAGGAAGGTTTCGTCATGGAAGCTCGACAGAATGAAAAAGAACTTCGAGAGGCATTTCGTAAAGAAGCAGCGCCCCACGTGGACGCGCTTTACGGGACTGCCATGCGTCTGACCAAGAATGAGGGAGACGCGGAAGATTTGATCCAGGAGACGCTGCTCAAGGCGTACCGGTACTTTCATAAGTACGAGCTCGGTACGAACTGCAAAGCGTGGCTCTTCAAGATCATGCACAACACGTTCATCAACCGGTATCGCAAAGCGCAGAAGCGAAAGGAATTTCTCGTCGACGACGATTTCCGCCCGCTTCAAGAGCGCGCCGTGGCTCCGGATACGAACGAACTCCATCAGTTCTTCGGTGATCAGGACAATATGTTCCACAAGATCTTCGGTGACGAGGTGAAAGCCGCGCTCGAAGATATCCCGGTGGATTTCCGCATGGTCGTGCTACTGGCCGACCTGCAGGACTTTGCCTACAAGGATATCGCCGAGATCATGGACTGTCCGATTGGAACGGTGATGTCGCGCCTCTATCGAGGTCGGCGCATGCTGCAGGCCAATCTTGTGGAGTACGCGGTCGAGCGTGGTTATATCGACCCCGACGCGATTGGAGACTCCGAAGATAAGCTGACGAGTCTCGACGAGTATCGACAGCGACGGTCAAACGGTTGAAAAGGCCGAATGTCCTAAGAGAGAGCGAATTATGACGTGTGAAGACTTCGCACCATTCATTGATGCCTACGTGGATCACGAACTCGACGAGCAGGATCTGGTCGAGATGGAGATTCATCTGGCCCGTTGCGATTCCTGTCGCGAGCAGGTCGCAGTTCAGGTTCGAATGAAGGAGGAGTTCAAGGCCTGCCTCGGACAGGAGAGGGCTCCGGAAGCACTTCGAGAACGTATTTTCGCACAGCTCGAGGAGGTCGCGTTGGAAGACGACGCGATCATCGCCCTCGAGCCGTCGCCCGCAGCTTCTGAGAATCCGCCGTCGAGCTGGCTTCGCCGCCTTTCGTGGGTGGCGGCGCCTCTCGCGGCGGCAGTGGCACTCGTCCTGGCACTACCGGCCTTCACGGTCGCGCCTGCCTCGAGTGGTACGACGCCCGTAGTCGAGCAGACCATTGACTGGCATCAGGGGGATTTCCCGATCGAGGTCACCGGACCCGAGTCTGAGGATGTCTCGCGTTGGTTTCGAAATAAGGTTGATTTTCCGGTGCGGCCGCTCAGCTTCGAGCAGTCTGCAACCCTTCTGGGCGGTCGGATCGCTCACGTACAGGATCGTCGGGCTGCATACCTTCTCTACGAAGTCGATGGCACGCGTTTGAGTGTGCTCGCCTTCGACGGTCAGGGACTCACCGTTCCCGCAGACGAGATTCGTTCGGTGAACGGGCGAGATCTCTTCATCTCCAATCAGAACGGCTACGAAGTCGCCATCCTTCAACAAGACGGTGTGACCTACGCGGTCACGAGCGAGCTTCCCGAAGCGGCATTTCTCGAACTCGTGTCCTCAGCAAATCGCTGAAATATCGAGTCGTCACTCCAGGGGCGCCGTCCGGGGCGCCTTTTCTTTTTCTTGTCACCTCATTGCAACAGAGTTGTCACGGGCACTTCGTTCGCGCGTCGAGCACGTGCGCTATGTTCGCGCTGGGCAGGTGAATCCTCGAAGCTGCTGGTTTGCTTGCTTTTCGAGTGCAGAGTATTTAAGCCAACCCCGAACGAGTTGGCGTATCACACGGTGAGGTGTCTTCATGGCGCAGAAGATTCTCGTAGTAGATGACGAAGAAGATCTTCGGAAGGTTCTCGACTTCAACCTCAAGAATGCGGGCTTCGAAACGATCGTGGCCGCGACGGGGCAGGAGGCGCTCGACGCCGCCGAAGCGCTCGAACCCGATCTGATCCTGCTCGACGTGATGCTGCCCGATATGCAGGGGACGCAGGTCTGTCAGCAGCTCAAGACCCAGGAGGCGACTCGCGACATCCCCGTGGTCATGGTGACCGCTCGAGGCGAAGAAATCGATCGCGTCGTGGGATTCGAGCTCGGCGTCGACGACTACATCGTCAAACCATTCAGTGTGCGCGAGGTGATTCTGCGGGTGCGCGCCATTCTCAAACGCACGCAAGATGGAGAAGAGGATGCCGAATCGGGAAGGCTCGTATTCGGAGAGATTGAACTCGACAATGTCAAGCACCGCATCTGGTACGCGGGCGAAGAGATCAAACTCACGGCGACCGAGTTTCGCCTCCTTGCCACCTTCCTTTCGCGCCGCGGGAGAGTGCAAACCCGAGACGTACTCTTGAAAGACGTCTGGGGCGCCGATATCAATGTCACTCCTCGCACAGTGGATACGCACGTGAAACGTCTGCGTGAAAAGCTCGGAGACGGCGGTAGTTACATCGAGACCGTGCGCGGGGTTGGTTACCGATTCGCGGAGTCCCCTTGAATCAAGCCCACTGGTACGAACGCCTGCACTGGCGCGCGTTCCTGAGCTTCTTTGTGACGCTCACCCTGATCACGGCCCTGATCTGGGCCGGCCTGCATCTTGTCTATCCCGAGGAGCAATCGATTCCATCCATCCGGCGCGGACTCGCGTTGGGGGTTCTAGGCTCTTTGGTCGCCGGAATGGCGATCGCTTTTTATACACGCAGCCTCGTCGTTGCTCGTTTGAGTCAGTCACGACGGCGTGTCTGGGATATTCTCGAGGGGGGAATCTCGAGCGAAGAGATCGAAGAAGACGAACTCGACCTCCTGTCGACCGACATCATCGAAGGCATCCATCGTCTTCGCAAGCGGCTTGGTCGACTCGAGCAAGAAAAGGCACGACTCTCGGTGCTCCTTTCGGGCATGAGCGAAGCTGTCGTGATGACAGACGAGCGAGAACGGATCCTGGTGGCGAACCCGGTGGCCGAGAAAGTGCTGAAGTTGCCCAGGAAGAATAACGAAGGAGAGCGGCTGGCTGACGTCTCGGCCATCCCAAAAATCTCGGACATTGTGGCCGAAGTGCTCTGGAATACGGAGCCGCTCTTGAGTGAGATCGATCATGAAGTGGCGCCCAACGATGTGCGGCATCTCTCGGTTTCGGCGGCTCCAATCCTCGACGATGAGGACGTTTGTCGTGGCGTCGTCGTCGTGCTTTATGACGTCACCCGGCTGCGCAGACTCGAACGGGTGCGTCGTGATTTCGTGGCCAACGTCAGTCACGAGTTACGCACGCCGATCGCGACGATCCACTCGGCGTCTGAGACGCTCATGATGGAGGGGATGGAGCTCAGCGAGGTCGCAGAGGATTTCGTCGAGACCATCTTTCGAAACTCGAATCGCATGGCGACCATCGTCGAAGACCTGCTGACGCTTTCGAAACTCGAAGCCGCCGGCGAAGAATTCAAACATCATCGTGTCGACCTCGCCTCGGTTGTTGCCAGTGTTCTCGATCAGACCGAACCTGCTGCCCGCGAGGCAGAGGTGGTGATCGAGGTCGGTCTCGAAGAGAATCTCCCACCCGTCGAGGGCGAGCCGGGTGCCGTGAATCAGATTTTGCAAAATCTCGTCGAGAACGCGGTCAAATACACTCCGCCGGGTGGCTGCGTCTTTATCAACGCAAGTGCATCCCGTAAGAAGGTGCATGTCGAAGTTCGGGATACGGGAATCGGTATCCCGGGAGAGCATATCCATCGTATTTTCGAGCGGTTCTACCGGGTCGACGAAGGACGCTCGCGGGAGGTCGGTGGCACGGGCCTCGGGCTGGCAATCGTCAAACACCTGGTCCGCAAGCAAGGCGGAGAAATCGAAGTCGAGAGTACGCCTGAAGAAGGAACGACCTTTCGCTTCTGGCTGCGCATCGACAAAGAAACTCGGAAAGCCCGCAAGGAGGCTTTGAATGACTGACGTCGCACTTCTGGTGTCTCCCGAAGAAGACACACCATCCTTTGGAATACCCGCCGAGGTTCTCTCGCCCGGCTTCCTCGCTCAGGATCTGGATGCGCTCGCGCCGATCTTGGCGCTCTGGGGCGATGATCACTTCGTCGCATCTGTTGCACGCATGCTGGCGTCCATCGAATCGGATGTCTTGCTCGCACCGCTGGACAGCGGCGTCGACTCGAATCTGGCCTCCGAGCTACACGGAACTTTGGATCCCGAAGCGGTCGTCGGTTCACTTCTGTCGGGTAACTTCGCGCAGAGCACGATCGAGTCGCTGCGCGTGACGGACTCGACGCTGCCGGGTTCGATGGTCGCTTTTTCATTTGGTGTCGGCCAGATCGAACGTGCATTCGAAGCTCGCGAGCTCGCCGAGCGTGACGGGGCCGGGCTGGAAGCGATTGTACGCGGACTTCGCGGCGTCGAGTCGCCACTGCGTACGGGTGCCCGCATCACCATCAACTGGCGTCCCGTGGACGAGGACTGTGGGTGGTTGCATGCATCGACATTGAGACGTTCGTGGCTGGGAACGCGCATATCCGAAGACGGCAGGCCGCGTGTTCGCTATGGCGAGAGCGCGATGGAATGGCTGAGTCATGCGACTCGGTTGGGGAAATGGGTGTCCGGAAAAGGAGACGCCTCGAGTTTCGACGCCATTCACATCGACGCAGACACCGGTTATGTTGTGGATGGGCGTCGTTTCGAGCGCTCTCCGCGCGTCGTAGAAGTTGCGCGGGGGCCGTCGATCCGCATCGCGAAAGTCACCTAGAGCGTCTCGAGAGAAGGCGACGAGGAGAGCATATGTTCAGACGATGGGAACCAATTCGAACGGCATTCGAGCCGCCCAGTGACTACGTGGGCAGTGATGGAGGCTCGGGCGGTGGAAAGAAGAAGCTCTGGATCTTCCTTGGCGGAGGATGCCTGCTCGTCATCCTTGCCTTCGCGCTCCTCTTTGGTGCTGGCGCGTTCAAGATGGTCTCGTGCTGCAATCAATTTCAGGACGTCGCAAAACGCACCGTAGCCGCCCAAAATTACGGCTATGAATTTGCTTCCCTGGTGGGAGAGCGCAAGGTCGATGAGGCGTATTCGCGACTCAGCGACCAGGCTCAGGGCGTGCTCTCGGCCGAAGACTTCGCGCGCCAGGTCGAAGAGTATGGCCCGATGCTCGACGCTTCGACCGCGCCACGCCGTCGAAATATGCAGGCACGGCAAACTGGTACCGAGGTCAGTGACGTCAAGGCATGGAACCAGAGCTACCAGTTCTCAGGCCCGAAGAGCACTGAGATGCTGGTTCTCTCGTTCGAAGTCCAACAGCAGGGCGAGGGCGAGACAGCGGCTTTCGAAATCGCCGAAGTCGACTTCGATGTCCGACCGCGCAACCTCGCGGCTGAGCCACCTGCGGCTGAGGTCACCGAGTTTCACGACGAGTTGCAGCAGGGCAATTACGAGATGGCCTACGGACGGCTCGGCGACCCGTTCAAAGAGAAGACCGACCTCAATGCATTCCGCACCTTTCTCGATGAC
>CAYFTY010000262.1:0-6276 GCA_964346045.1 uncultured Bradymonadales bacterium
AGCGACGAAGATCTTCGTCGCTCGCAAAGCCCGGAAAGAAGATGTCACGGTCGACCTTCAAGCCGCTCGATTGCGCGTGGTCGACGAGCCCTGCGCAATTGCCGACCATGCAGGCGCGCAGGTTTTCGTGGCCGCGAGCCCGCAAGAGCGCGATGGCGTCGATCAGTGTCGAAAGGTTTTTGTAGGGCTTGGCGTTTCCGACCGCGACGACGTAGGTGCCGCCATCGGTCATGGTCTCGACGAGCCGATCGGGTTCGGGAGCCGGCTCGAAAAAGCGTTCGTCGACGCCATGCATGATGATCGTGCTGGGCGTCTGCAGCCATTGCTGTGCACGCAGATCCGTGGGCTCGGAGATCGAGATCACCCGGTCAGCTCGCTCGAGGGCGTAAGGAATCGCCACGGAAGCAAAGGCTTTGATCGACTTCGCAGCGAGCCACGTCGGCTGCGACTCTTGGGCATGATCCATCCAGACGAAATCGTGCAGCGTGAGGACGACCTTCAGATCGTCGGAAAGGCGCGCCGGCAGAATATGAAAGAGATCGTGATAGAGGTCCGGCGCGCCGAATTCATCAAAGATTTTCGAGAGCGCACCGGCACCCAACGCAAAGTTCTTTGCATTGTCGATGGGCACCGAAGTCCAGACCTCTCGGACGTTTCCGGCTTCAACCGCTGCGCGCAGGCCCTCTTCGTTCAAGAGCTCGACGAAGGCCGTTTGGTTCGAATCGTGCCGGATAATCACCCATTCGTGCTCGGGGGCCTGCTCGACCAAACGCGGAATCAACGACATCGCATAGCGCCCGACGCCGGCCGGATTTTCGGTGATGTTGCGGGCGTCGACGTAGATGCGCATCAGAGCTCCTGCAGCATCTTTCGGTAGACCTCGTGCGTCTGCCGCGCGCAGCGCGCCCAGGTGAATTCGGCGGCGCGCTCGAGGCCTGCCTGACGTCGCTCGGCCCAGTATTCGTCGTCATCGAAGAGCAAGCGTAGTCCCTCGGCGATGCTCGTGCGATCGTGTGGGTCGACCTTGACCGCCGCGTCTCCACCCACCTCGTCGGGAGCTCCGATATTCGACGCAACAACGGGGGTTCCACAGGCCATGGCTTCGAGCGCCGGCAGGCCAAATCCTTCGTAAAACGATGGGAACAAAAACGCGTGCGCCGCGCTGTAGAGCGCTAGCAATTCCTGCCCGCTCACATGTTCGAGCTGCAGCGTTCTCTCACGGATCGCCGGATGATCCATGAGTTGGTGAAATTCGGTCGCTGGCCCGCGCGAGAGCCTGCGAACGATCACGAAATGGACGTCTTCATCGTCGCCAAACGCCTCGAGAAAACCTTTGACGGCACCCGCGTGATTTTTGTACGGAGAGCCCTGACCAACGACCAGAACGAAGCGCTTCTCGCGCGGGATCCACTTATCGATGCGGTCCCACGCCTCGTCGTGTTCGACCGGCTGAAAGAACGGATCGACGCCATTATACGAGACGTGAACCCGGCCCTTCATCTCGGGAAAATAATCCTCGATTGCCTCGCGAGAAGTATGCGAAACGGTCATGATATGCGACGCCTCAGCCACCGAGCGCGGGATCAACTGCTGATAGAATGTACCCGTGACGATCTTTCGCCACCACGAGTCGGTGCAGTAATTGACGTCCAAAAGCCACATGATGTCGTGCAGCGTGAACATCGACGGCATCGCCAGCCCACCCGGCAGAATATTGAAGGGCGAGTGAAAGAAATCGCCTTCGAGATTCAGCGCCGACGCCATGCGAAATCGCGTACGGATTGAATTTGGCTCGGCCGGATACGTCTGAAACGCGACGCGTTCGATGTCGGAATGACCCTCGAGATCGGCTCGAGGTTTGCTCGGGTCGGTGACCAGATGCAGGCGCAATGCGGGATCGAGCGCGAGCAACTCTTTGACGAGATTCTCGGTATAGCGACCGATGCCGCTTGTGTGGTCGCAGATGTAGCGCGCGTCCAAAACGATGCGCGCGTCGAGAGGCTCGAGAGATGGTTGCGCCTCGGCCGTATTTGCGGTCAACTTCATGGCGGTCGCACACTGCCATCCGATACTGGTTTTCGCAACGTGAGAGCGGGCTCATGACGGCGCTCATTCAGCAATTCGTACGCGCGTTTTTCGAGAAGTTCATTGCGCGCTTGTATATCATCATCACCATCGCGAGCTTCGTGATCTCGGCGCTCGCAATCTGGGTGATCGCAACGCAATGGAATATCAACAGCGATTTCAAGGCGCTCTTGCCAGAAACCTCGGCGGCAGCCCAGGCGATGACCGAGGTCGGCGACCGCGTCGGCAGCGGCTCGGCACTCTTTGTGGTGATCGATTCACCCAGCACCGAGGCCAATCGCAAATTCGCAAAGGTCTACGCCGAAGAGATGCGCAAGCTCGATGAGGTCGCGCTCGCGCACTATCACAACGACAAGACCTTCTTCGATAAACATCAGCTTCTCTTCATGGAAGCCGAGGATATCGCCACGTTGCGAAAGCGCCTCAAGAAGCGCATTCGCGAAGAAAAGAAGGCGGCCAATCCGCTATTCGTATCGCTCAAGAAGAAAAAGAGATCCGACAAGCTCGTCGACACGAGCGACATCGAGGCCAAATACCAGGATCAGGCACAGGACGGGCACAAAGAGTATCTCGAGGCCGATGATGGCTACTCGCTGACCATCGTCGTGCGATTTGTCGAGTCATCGACGGATATGTTCGCCACCAACAAACTGCTCGACAAGGTCAAGGCGCTCGGCGAGCGTCTCGAACCCGAGACCTTCCATCCCGAGATGACGATCGAGCTCGGTGGTGGCCTGGTGAATCGGCAGAAAGAATACAAATCGATCATGAGCGACGTGCAGCTCTCAGCCGTCTTCACGGTGGTGGGGCTCTTTCTCGTGATTGCCCTCTACTTCAGACGTCTGCGGGCGATTCTCATGATCATGGGCCCGTTGATCATGGGCATCTTATGGACGCTCGCCATTGCCTTTTTGATCTTTGGCGAGCTGACGACAGTCACGGCCTTCATCTTTGCGATTTTGCTGGGGCTGGGGATCGACTTCAGCATTCACCTCTTGAGCGGATACGATCATGAACGCATCGACGGCCACGACCCGGTCGAGGCGCTGATCCATTGTTATCAATCCGTGGGAGCGGCGACGGTGATCGGGGCGACCACGACGTTTGCGACCTTCGTGGTGCTCTCGTTTGCGCAGTTCAAAGGATTGAGCGAATTCGGCATGGTCGCCAGCATCGGCGTCCTCTGCAGCCTCACGGCAATGATCGTGACGATGCCGTCGCTGGTGCTCACCGCGCATCGCATCCGCCCCTACAACCCGACCGCGACCGAAGACAAGGTCGCCCTGATGGACCGCCTGGCGAGCCCCGAAGTCGTCAAGCGCATGGCGGCGCCGACCCTCGCTATCTCGGTCGTACTCCTGGTGGCACTCGGCTCGCAGATCACCGGGCTGGGCTTCGAAGAGAACTTCAAGAAGATCGGAGAGATTCAGTACCCCTGGCTCGAAGACAACTACGAAGAGAATCAAGAGGCCATCAAGCAGGCAAGCGATCAGGGGCGCTGGAAGGGCTACGATCGCACCGACAAAGCGCGTGAAGTGCGAAAGGCGATCGACCCCGACTCATTCGTGATGGACCGTCAGCAAGATGACGTCGGCGATAAATACACGAGCGCAGTCAGCGGCAAACAATCGTCGACGCCCACGATCATGCTCTTCGATGATGCCGAGGTCACCGAGCGCGTCTTCCACCACATGGATAAAGCGCATAAGGCCGGCGAGCTCGACACGATTCGCTCGCTGGGCTCGATCTACGCCTTCATGCCGGGCACGCGAGAGGAGCAAGAGGACCGCATGGTCGAGATCAAAAAGATCGAGGCCCTCCTGGATAAAGAAGGCACAGCCTTCATGAGCGATAAACAAAAGGAAAAGGTCGAAGAATTACGCGAAAAGCTCGACGTCGATCCCGTGACGATCCATAACCTGCCGCCCTGGACCAAACGACTTTTCAAAGAGGCCGGCCCGAGAGCCAAAGAGCCACCGCCCGGAGAGGAATTTGCCTACCAGTACTTGATTTACGTCAACGAGGCGATCAATGCGATGAAAGGGCACGAAGCCCGTAAATTCCTCGGACAGGTCGACCGAATGGCCGAAGAAACCGGCGAGGATATTCGCATCGGAAGCCAGTCGTACGTCTACACGGCGATGCTCGACGAGATCAAAAACGATGGTCTGCGGATGATGCTCATCGCGCTTTTCATCGTCTTTTTGATTCTCTCACTCTCGTTCCGGAATCCGGTGCGGGCGATCATCGCCCTGATCCCGTTGACCATCGGCGGCATCTGGATGTTCGGATTCCTGGCGTGGTTTGGCATTCGCCTCGACTTCTTCAACGTGATCATCATCCCGGTCGTGATCGGAATCGGGATCGATGATGGCGTGCACTTCTACTATCGCTATCTCGACAAGGGGCACGGCTCGGTGCCCATCGTCTTGCGCCAGGTAGGCTCGGCAATCTTGATGACGTCGGTGACTTCGACAATCGGTTTCGGCGGGCTTGCCGTGACCGAACACGCGGGGCTGCAGTCGATTGGCTATGTTGCGATTACCGGCATTGCGTGCACGCTTCTGGCAACGCTCTTGATGCTGCCTTCGATCCTCTATTTCTCAGAGCGGTACGGCCTCGACATCATCAATGGCGACAAGGATTACGAAGGACCGTAATCCTTCAGGCGGGGCGACGACCGATCCCTTACGACGGTCCATCCGCGCTGCAGTCGTGGGTAAAGGGCTGAGTTACCTCGACCTCGCTTCGTTCGAGAAATGCATCGAGTGGGGCGACCACGATCCAGACGTGGCGTCTAAGCGAGTATCGGCGGCCATGGCTCATAGGACCGCATCTTTATCTCATGTAGTAATTCGCGGCAGAGCCGTGTCGTTCAGCCGCCCATCGCCGACATACCGGTCTGGGTGCGAACGCCGTCGTGCCAGGGATGGCCGGCGCGTTTTTGAGATACGGCCCATGCGTAGCCGGCTCGGATCGCCGACTCGTCGCCGCGGCGTGCGGCCTCGCGCAATTTGATGTGCTCGTCGTAGGCGATGCAGGCGCGAAGCTCGCCTTTGCAGGTCAGGCGCAGGCGTGAGCACGTCGCGCAATAGCTATTCGACATGGGCGTGATGAATCCGAACGAGCCCTTCCAGCCGTCGGCCTTCCAGTAGCGCGCAGGACCGTTGCCGCGATGGGCGGACCGATCTGGCCTGAGGCCGAGTTCGTCTTCGAGACGGCTTCGCAACTCGGTGAGGTCGTAGAACTCGCCGATCTCTTCGAGCGCGTTGTCTCCGATGGGCATGAGCTCCATGAATCGCACGCTCACGTCGCGCCTTTCTACCAGGTCGACCCAGCCCTCGAATTCGTCATCATTGAAGCCTTTGAGCACCAGTGCGTTGATCTTGATCGGCTTGATGCCCGCCGCCTCGGCGGCCTCGATCCCTTTCCAGACTTTTTCGAGGATGCCCCAGCGTGTGATCCGTTCGAAACGCTGCGGATCGAGCGAGTCGATCGAAACGTTGATGCGTTTTAACCCGGCCGCCGCAAGCCTCTCGGCGTATTTCTCGAGGAGCAGGCCATTCGTCGTCAGCGAGATATCCTCGAGGCCTTCAATTTCGCCGAGCAGGCCCAAAAACTCGTCGAGGTCGCTTCGCAGCAGTGGCTCGCCGCCGGTTACGCGGATCTTTTCGAGTCCCATATCGACGCCCACCCGCACGATCCTGGCGAGCTCTTCGTACGAGAGGATCTCGCTTTTTGGCAGGTAGTCCATGCCTTCTTCGGGCATGCAGTAGTGGCAGCGAAGATTGCATCGGTCGGTGACCGAGACCCGCATGGCGCGGTGCTTTCGCCCAAATCTGTCGGTGAGCTCATTCATCGTAAATAGCGTAACCGAAACGTCGTGCTACGTACATCTCGAAACTTTTTCAAAGCAGTTTGATGACACGGGATCGTGTCATTCCTGCCCGCGCCCCGCCACAGTGCGCCCCGGCGAAGCCGCTTGCGCGCCCAACGCCACCTGAGATACCAACGCCGTATCTGTCAGGGAGCATCAGGATGTCTGAACAAAAACTGGTCAACGTCATACCGATCCAGCCGCCGCCGAAAAAGCAGCGGGTCAAGCGTAACGCCGAATTCGCCGGCGGCGAAAAAAAAACGCGCTACTCGCTCCCGACAAGTCTGGCGTCGACCTCGCCGGTCGGTTATCGG
>CAYFTY010000263.1:0-6269 GCA_964346045.1 uncultured Bradymonadales bacterium
CGACGAATGGTCGACAAAGGCAAAGCCATCGTCGAGTCGAAAACCATCGTCTTCGAAGGTGGTCGAAAGCGAGTGCAAGAGCGAGGTTGGGATCGAGTGAAAAACCCTGGCGTGAATGCGCCGCGCGATATGTGGTTCGATATTCGTCGGCCAGACGTTGAATCGCTCGATCGGAATGCCTCGGCCGATGGCCGGCGCAAGCAGGTGCGTGAGCGTCCCCCAGGGGATTGCACCGAGATTTTCGAGGACGGGGCGCAGGCGTAGTAGGGGGCGAAAGCCCGTTCGACCAACGCTGTAGTCGAGCGCTGATGCAATCGCAACCCCACGGGCGATGCGCTCGTCTGGATGCAGAATCCCGTAGCAGTAGAGAAGTACGCCTCCCATGCTATGACCGACCCACCGAACTTCTTCGTGTCCGGTTTCCTCGCGAATGCGCGCGAGCAGCGCGGGAATATCGTGCAAGAGATACTCATCCATGCGCCAGTCGTACCGATCGGTCGTCGAGCATCCATGCCCTCGCAATTCGGGAAGCCACACGTCGTGTCCGCGCGAGGCCAGCCATTCGGCCAGCGAACGCTCGGCAAAATGAAAGGTATGGTGATTGGCGCCGAGGCCGTGCAAGAGCATTACCGGCGGATGATTCGTCGACCTCGCAGGCGAAAGGCGGCGCAGCACCAGACGCTCACCATCGCCCGTGAGGACGTGCATTCGCTCGGTTGGGGAACCGTAGTCGAGAAAGCGTTTCCAGGGGCGTGGTCGATCGATTCGCTTGTGCATACCTGCCTCGATGCTTCTTTCCGTCTTCATTGGAATCCTACACCACAAATACAGGTTCTAGCATCCCCGTCTCTTTTCACGGGTTCACGTGCGGGTTATGTAGTGCCCCGACCTCTACGATGGAGCATTTGCAATGATTTTGAGAGTACTCACTGCCACGTTGATCGCCTTGCTCATGGGCTGTTCGGGAACGCCTCAAAAGACCGACGAACCGGTCAAGGAAACCGAATCCGAATCGACGGACGAGACCACATCTTTTGAGATCGAGCTGCCAACGGTTGCGGTTCCCCACGAGGTCTTTCGCCTCGACAACGGGCTCACGGTCGTCGTGCATACCGATAAGAAAGCACCGGTCGTCGCAGTCAACGTCTGGTACCACGTCGGCTCGAAAGACGAGCCAGCAGGAAAGACCGGATTTGCTCACCTCTTCGAACACTTGATGTTTCAGGGGTCCGAGAATTGGAAAGGTGAGTTCTTCGAACCCCTCGAAGACGCCGGTGCCACGGACATGAACGGCACCACGAGCCGTGACCGGACGAACTACTTTCAGACGGTTCCCAAATCGGCTCTGGATCTCGCGCTATGGATGGAGGCCGACCGAATGGGGCATTTCTCGGGCGCGATCTCACAGGAGCTCCTCGACGAGCAGCGCGGAGTCGTCCAGAACGAAAAACGACAGCGTCAGAACCGGCCGTATGGAAAAGCATGGGAGGTGATCCCGCCCAACACCTATCCCGAAGGCCATCCCTACTCGTGGTCTGTGATCGGCAGCATGCAAGACCTGAACGCGGCCTCGCTCGAGGACGTCAAGAATTGGTTCAAGACCTACTACGGCGCTTCGAATGCCGTACTCGTTCTCGCTGGCGACATCACAATCGAAGAGGCGCGAGAAAAGGTCGAAAAACATTTCGGTCATATCGATGCGGGCCCGGCAGTCCCTGAGCGCGGCGATTTCGTCGCGCCCATGGAAGAGACCAAGAAGATGACCATGCACGACCAGGTGCCGCAGGAGCGCGTCTATCGCATCTTCAACGTTCCGCCGTACGGTGAAGTGACCGCTGAACGCCTCAGACTGGCCTCTCTGGTCCTTGGTTCGGGCAAGAACTCGAGGCTCTACGAGAGACTTGTCTATCGGGACCAACTCGCCACCAACGTTTACGTGTGGTTTGGCGACGGTGAAATCAGCTCGCAACTCTACTTCGTCGCCGATGCGCGGCCAGGAGTGTCGGTCCGCGAGGTCGAAGCCATCCTCGACGAAGAGCTGCAGCGTTTCCTCGAAGAAGGCCCCACTCAATCCGAGCTCGATCGCGTGCGGGTCTCGTATTTTTCGGACATGGTCAAAGAACTCGAGAAGGTCGGCGGATTTGGCGGAAAAGCCAATCTTCTGGCGCGCAACCAGACTTTCCTGGGCGACGCCAGCGCGTACGTACGGCTGCATGAAGCACTCGCCAGTGCCACGACCGAGGACGTCAAGCTGGCCTCGAACGACTGGCTCGCGCGCGGCTCGTTTGTGCTTCGCGTGCTGCCGGATCCGAACTTCAAAGCGCCTCGAAGCGAGAGCGCGGTGGACCGCTCGAAATTGCCCGAGGTCGGTGCGACACCCTCTCTCGACCTTCCCGATCTGCA
Source organism: uncultured Bradymonadales bacterium (assembly GCA_964346045.1). GTDB lineage: Bacteria > Myxococcota_A > Bradymonadia > Bradymonadales > Bradymonadaceae > CAYFTY01. The sequence goes on from CAYFTY010000263.1 coordinate 2,404, forward strand.
GCGCACCACTCTCTCGAACGGCATCGAGGTCGTGCTCGCCGAGCGGCATGACGTTCCGCTCGTGCGTTTCATGGTCATGGCCGAAGGAGGCTTCTCGGGTGAATCGGCAGACAAGCTCGGACTCGCCGAGCTTGCGATGGATGTACTTGATGAAGGAACCAAAGAACTGAGTTCTCTCGAGCTCGCCGCCGAACTCGAGAAGCTGGGCGCCGAGATCTCGACCTCTGCATCGCTGGAGTACGGCACCGTCACTCTCACGACGTTAACGACGACCCTCGCGCCATCGCTCGACCTCCTCACCGAAGTCCTGACACGTCCCGCCTTTGCGCCCGAAGAATTGGAGCGTCGCCGCAAGCAGCAGCTCGCAACGATCGCGCAAGAAAAGGCGCGGCCATTCTCGACCGCTCTTCGTTTGCTCGGCCCCCTTCTCTATGGCGAAAACCATCGATACGGAGTACCGCTCACGGGCTCGGGCACGGTGGCATCGGTGAAGTCGCTGACTCCCGAAGACCTCGTCGGCTTTCACCAGAAGAGTTTCCGGCCCGAACGCCTCGAGATCCTGGTGGTCGGTGACACCACCCTCGACACGATCAAACCCATGCTCGAGGAACGGCTCGGCTCGTGGCAACCCGCGGGCCTGGTGCCTTGCCCGCGCAAAGACATCCTGCGACCCCAGGAAGGCGCACGCGTCTACCTCATCGACAAGCCCGGAGCCGAGCAGTCGCTGGTCGTAGCGGGCAATGTCTTCGAAGAACGCTCGGCCGTCGACCCGGTCGCCGTCGAGCTGATGAATCAGGCCATTGGCGGCTCGTTTACTTCACGCATCAACATGAATCTGCGCGAGGATAAGCACTGGTCGTATGGAGCGCGAAGTTTTGTGATCGAAACGAAAGGAAAGCAGCTCTTTGGCGCATATGCCAACGTCCAGACCGACAAAACCCGTGAGTCGATCATCGAGATCAACAGGGAGCTTCGAGAGTATGTCGGCGCCAATCCGATCACGGCCGAGGAGCTGAAGCGCATCAAAGAGAATAAGACGCGCAAGCTGCCGGGCGAGAACGAGACGACCAGTGAATTGCTGGGCAGTATCCGTGAGATCGTGACCTTCGATCTACCAGACGACTATTTCGATACGTATGTGCCGCGCGTCCAAAACATGGAGCGAGAGAAGGTCATTGGTGCTGCCAAAGACGCCATCGCCGCCGACGCACTGACCTACATCATCATCGGTGACCTCTCGAAGATCGAAGATGGCGTACGCGCGCTCGAACTCGGGAAAGTCGAGATCCTCGAAATCGAAAAGAGGGCAGAATGAGCAAGCATCTGACTGATGAAGAAAAGAGACCGAGCCAGGCCGAAGCTGGCCGGACCCTGCTCGCAGCGGCTGACGACGCGGTACTCGCCACGATCGACTCGGAAGACTATCCCTATGCGTCGGTCGTCGAGTACATCCCCACCGACGATGGAGATATCGTTCTCTTTTTGAGCGACCTTGCCTCACATACCCAGAACGCAAAGTCCAATGACCGAGCCTCGGTCGTGATTTCCGAGTCGGCGACGATCGGGCAGGTGCTCGCTCTCGGGCGCGTGAGCTGCCAGGGACGTATCGCTGTGGTCGATGACCGCGAATTGTATCGTGACGCATATCTCGAGCGTCATCCACAAGCCTCTGGTTATATCGACTTCAGCGATTTCAACTTCTACCGACTCGAAGTCGAGCGCGCGCGTTACATCGGGGGCTTCGGCCGTATGAGTTGGATCGAACGCGACGAGTGGACGACGGCCGAGGTCGACCCATTGGTCGGCGGAGCCGCCGACGTGATCGAGCATATGAACGACGACCATGCTCACAATATCCTGGACTACGTGCATGCATTCACCGACCGCGACTGGGCCGAGTCTGCGACGATGATCCGACTCGATCGACTCGGATTCGATGTACGTGCCGAGAACGACGAGCGCTCAGAAGAGATTCGGATGACGTTTCGCAGCCCGCGCGAGACGCACGAGTCCATCCATTCGGTGATGGTTCATCTGGCTCGGGACGCACGAAAGGTTCTCGACGAACCCGCCGAGTAGAAAGTCACCGCGCTCGGCTGAGGAGGCGTTTGGTTGGACCGACGTGTAGGTCCGACGCGCTCGCCTGATTACCGACGCGGCATCTCACGAGCATTTACTCGGCCAGCAAGCTGGCCTCAGAGCCGTCGGCGCTTCACGCGTCGGTGGTCGACACGTCGGTGCTCCAATGCCGACGGGGACGTCGACGCACTTATGCGGCCGAAGCAGCGAGCAATAATTCGCGGACGACCTTGGCGGCCACGAGCGAGGATACGCGCGAGGGGTCGAGGTCGGGGGCGAGTTCCATGACGTCGAAGCCGACAATTGGCGCCGAGCATCGACGGAGAAATCCGCAGATTTGCTCGAACTCTCGCCACGTGAAGCCGCCCGGCTCGGGCGTGCCGGTTCCGCAGACCAACGAGGGGTCGAATCCATCGATATCGACCGTGAGGTAGATCGGTTTGTCGAGCTCCGCGAGTCGCGCCTCGAGACCGGCGAGGTCACAGACGGTGTCTTGAGCGCGCATCCAGACCCATTCTTCGCGGGTACCAGAACGGATGCCGAACTGAATGAGTTCGGACGCCGACTCCAAACACCTGCGCATGGCACAGGCGTGGCTATTTCGGCTGCCCAGGTATACTTCGCGCAGGTCGGCATGAGCATCGAGTTGAAGAACGACGCAATCGCCATGGTGCTGAACCACCGCCCGAACTGCTGCAGGGGTCAACGAATGCTCGCCGCCCATCATCACAGGCGTCGCACCTTCGTCCAGGATCGACCGGATGGCCGAACCGACCAGTTCCAACGTAGGTTCGGGCGCACCAAACGACACCTCGACATCACCGACGTCGGCAAAGTCGACATCCTCTAAGTCCGCGTCGAGCACATGCGAATACGTCTCGATCTGATGACTCGCGGCACGAATCGCATCGGGCGCAAAACGTGAGCCAGCCCGATACGAGGCCGTGCAATCGTAGCCAGCACCAAAGATGACGAAGCCGCCCCGAACCATCTCGGTGGCGGCTCCCATGTAGCGAGCTGATGATCCCGACTCGAAACTCATCGAAGGGCCTTTCGCACGGTGTTGGGCTGCGCGAACGCACCCACGTGGATGTCGCGATTGTAGTACTCGGCCCAACCTTCGACGCGCTCGACACGACCTGCGTCAAATGCAAGGTGGTCAGCCGACTTCGACGCCCAGGTCCAGCTCCACGTATTGCACGGGTAGATCATGATGCCCGCGTAATACGGATGCGCGTTCCCGAAGACCTTGCGAAGTCGATTCACGACCTCTACGTGCATTTCGAAATACAGGTTCGGGTCTTCGCTCTGGGTCGCCATCACACCATCTGCCGTCATGATGGCAGCGAGCGCCTCGTAGAAATGCTTTTCGAAGAGCACAGCGCCGGGGCCAATCGGATCAAAACCATCGACCAGAGTGACGTCATAAGGCTCGCCATCGTAGCGCTTCACGTAGTCGACGCCGTCGAGGGCATGGACGTGCAGTCGCTCGTCGTCCCACGAGCCGAGCTCGGGCATATGCTCTCGCACCGCATCGAGAAGCTGGCCATCGATCTCGCAGAGGTCGACGTGCTTGACGCCTTGATGCCGAAGCACCTCACGCGCCGTGCCGCCGTCGCCACCACCGATCACGAGCACTCGCTCGATGGACTTCGCAGTGTTCAGAGCTGGATGCACCAACATCTCGTGGTAGGTCTTCTCGTCGCCCTCGGCAGCCATCCAGGCGTCGTCGAGCAAAAGCGCTTTCCCAAAGTGCTCGGTCTCGATGATCGAGATCTTCTGAAACT
>CAYFTY010000264.1:0-6267 GCA_964346045.1 uncultured Bradymonadales bacterium
GACCTGGGGAGCGGCATGAGCGCTACCATCGGTTACCCGTCTGCAGTCATGGGGGCAGCCGACGGTATCAACGGGCTCTGGGTCAACCAGTACGGGCTGCGCTTTGTAGCCGAGGACTCGCACTACGCCCACGCGACGCGGAAGGTCTACAGTCAGCAAGATGGCAAAGCCTGGGCGATCTTTGACCAGGCGACCGCCGATCTCGGCGGTGAGACCCTCAGCGGGCTCTTCGGGCGATGGTCGTCGGATTTGAGCACCGAGATCAGCTCGGGTCTCATCAAGACGGCTCCGACGTTGGCCGAGCTCGCCGAAGAAGCTGGCATCCACCCGGGCAACCTGGAGGCGACGGTCGCCGCATGGAACGCCGACGTCACCAACAACAGTGCCGATACGGTCTTCGACCGTCAACTCAATCTCACCGAGATGGGCGCCGGTCCTTATTACGCCGTCCCCGTCACCTCGCATAACCTGGGTTCGTGCGGAGGGCTGCGCATCAATACCAATGCGCAGGTGCTCAACACCGACGGTGAGCCGATTCCGGGGCTCTACGCGGCAGGGATGGCCGCGGGAGGCTTCATCGGGACCTTCTACCCGGGCAGCGGTACGGCGATCATGTCGACGATTGTGCTCGGACGCGTGTCGGGCGCTCACGTCGCTGCCCGCGAAGGTGAAATGATGGCGGCTGCGGAGTAGGTCTCAGCGGCGGCGAGGTCGATCTCGACCTCGCTGCCCGTTTTTCTTCTTCTCGCTTTTCTCATAGTTCGAATCGGTGACGCAGATGCAACACAAGGCAAATACATTAGTCAGTTTCGTCGTTGGTTTCGTCCTCATTCTGGCGATCGGGTGCGGTGACGACACCGAACCGTCGAACAACACGACGGCCAATAACGTCACCACGCCGGACGCGGGCGATGACATGGGCGACGACATGGGCGACGCGATCGACATGGGCGACGCGACCGACATGGACGAAGCCGCTCCCACCTGGGAAAACAGCATCGCCGCCATCTTTGAAGCCAATTGCGTGCAGTGCCACGCATGGGCGGCGGATTACGACCTCGTGCTCAACGACACGAGTTCACTTCGGGACCGAACGGCGGCCGGTCACGGCCGGATCAACAACGATGAACAACAGACCATTCTCGAATGGATCGATAACGGTACTCCCAGGGAATAGCAGATGAAGCGTTGCGAGATCCTGGCGATGGTGGCGCTCCTGGTCATGATTGCATGCGGTGATGACGAGGATTCGTCGCTCGACCCCGTGCAGGTCGATCCCGATCGAGTGGCGAGCTACATCAAACCGGCCCCCTACACGACCGTTCGTCTGGAGGTCGATGTCGTTTCGGGTCGGGAACCGGTCTCCGACGTGGTCGATGAGCTCGTCGTGCGGTTGGAGCCGGTCTTAGAGAAGTCGGTCGTCGTCGACATGCAGGTTGAGCTCGAGCCGGGCCCCGATGTCTGGTCGTTCGAAGAACTCCGTAAGGTGGCTGCCGCACAGTACGACGGGCCGACCCATGGCGAAGAGGTCGTCATACATGTCTTGATCGTCAACGGTTCTTACGGTGAGAGCACGTCGGACGCCATGGTCTCGAACACGCTGGGGCTGGCCTGGTCGAACCGTAACGTCGTCCTCTTCGCCGACGCCCTCGCCGACGCCTGCACGCCCGACAACAACGAGGAACTGAGGCGGCGTGGGCTCGTCGAGCGGGCCTGCAACGCGACCTTCACGGGAACCTGGTTGCACGAGATCGGGCACGTCATCGGCCTGGTCGACAACGGCTTGCCGATGGTCGAGCCGCACGCCGACCCAGACCATCCGGCCCACGACGACGACCCGGAGAGCATCATGTACTGGGCCTTCGACGTGGCCAATGTCTTCGATCAGGTGCGGGGGAAAATACTCGAAGACGAAGATCCGATTCCTCCCTTCAGCGACGCGTGCCTCGCCGATATCGAAGCCTTGAGAAACCAACCGTAGTGGCGGCCCGGTTTAGCACCGACCTCGCCACCAGATTTGATCTATCACCCTCAGAATCGGTAACGCCCATGTACTTCGAGAAATGTAGAACAGTTGGCTTTGCCATCGGCCTTGTCATCATCCTGGCGATCGGATGCGGGGACGACACTGAACCATCGAACAACGCGGCGGCGAACAATACGACGGCCAATAACGGTTCCAACGTCACGACGCCCGACATGGGCGAGGAGATGGGGGCGGTCGATATGGGCTCGGTCGACATGGGGTCGGTCGATATGGGGTCGGTCGATATGGGTGATGACGAGGATTCGTCGCTCGACCCCGTGCAGATCGATCCCGATCGAGTGGCGAATTACATCAAACCGGCCCCCTACACGACCGTTCGTCTGGAGGTCGATGTCGTTTCGGGTCGGGAACCGGTCTCCGACGTGGTCGATGAGCTCGTCGTGCGGTTGGAGCCGGTCTTAGAGAAGTCGGTCGTCGTCGACATGCAGGTTGAGCTCGAGCCGGGCCCCGATGTCTGGTCGTTCGAAGAACTCCGTAAGGTGGCTGCCGCACAGTACGACGGGCCGACCCATGGCGAAGAGGTCGTCATACATGTCTTGATCGTCAACGGTTCTTACGGTGAGAGCACGTCGGACGCCATGGTCTCGAACACGCTGGGGCTGGCCTGGTCGAACCGTAACGTCGTCCTCTTCGCCGACGCCCTCGCCGACGCCTGCACGCCCGACAACAACGAGGAACTGAGGCGGCGTGGGCTCGTCGAGCGGGCCTGCAACGCGACCTTCACGGGAACCTGGTTGCACGAGATCGGGCACGTCATCGGCCTGGTCGACAACGGCTTGCCGATGGTCGAGCCGCACGCCGACCCAGACCATCCGGCCCACGACGACGACCCGGAGAGCATCATGTACTGGGCCTTCGACGTGGCCAATGTCTTCGATCAGGTGCGGGGGAAAATACTCGAAGACGAAGATCCGATTCCTCCCTTCAGCGACGCGTGCCTCGCCGATATCGAAGCCTTGAGAAACCAACCGTAGTGGCGGCCCGGTTTAGCACCGACCTCGCCACCAGATTTGATCTATCACCCTCAGAATCGGTAACGCCCATGTACTTCGAGAAATGTAGAACAGTTGGCTTTGCCATCGGCCTTGTCATCATCCTGGCGATCGGATGCGGGGACGACACTGAACCATCGAACAACGCGGCGGCGAACAATACGACGGCCAATAACGGTTCCAACGTCACGACGCCCGACATGGGCGAGGAGATGGGGTCGGTCGATATGGGGGCGATCGATATGGGGGCGGTCGATATGGGCGAGGAGATGGGGACGGTCGACATGGGCGACGAGACCGACATCGGAGAGCCCGGTCCGACCTGGGAAAACAGCGTCGCTGCCATCTTCGCGGCCGATTGCGTGCGATGCCACCAATGGGCGGCCGATTACGACCTCGTCATTCTCGACACCAGCGAACTCCGGGACCGGATTGCGGCCGGTCACGGTCGGCTCGACAACGACGATACCGATACCGTGTTGGAGTGGATCGACAACGGTAGTCCGAGAGACTAGGTTGACCGATGGTGCTGCAGTCGTCTGCATCGATGATAAACCCAAGATCGCTGGTATCGGTGCTCTCCTCCGCGGAAAGGTTGTTGACCTCGACCGTGCCTGCTGGCACCGATGTAGCCGCGGCGAGTCGGCGCTCAACACGCTGCTTTCGCGACGTCAGTTTTCTGCGTATCTGAACACTCGCCTGAAAGGTCTCCGGTCGTCGTTGTTTGGTTGTGGTAACCCAATGAACTACCGAGCTTTTCAGGTGATTTGTAGTCGAAACTAACTCAAGTGCGCCTGGTCAGGGAGTAGTAGCAGAAAATTAGATAATCCAGTCGGCGATTCGGGCACCGATCATCAGGGTGGCGATATTGGTGTTGCTCGACGGAACCGTCGGCATCAGTGAGGCGTCGGCGACCCAGAGGTTTTCGGTGCCGAAGACGCGGCCCTGGCTATCGCAGGCGCCGTTTTTGCGATCGTCGGCCATCGGTACCGTACCGCAGGGGTGGTAACCCGAGTCGCAGACCCAGCGGACGTAGGCGCGCAGGCGGCGCGGCTCCTTCAAGATGAAATTCGGCGGGTAGAAGGGCGTCGCTAACTTGCGCATGACGGGCTGCTGCGCCAGTTCGTATGCGCGGGTGAGCGCCTCGACCGCCATCGAGCGGTCGCGTTCGTCTTCGAGCAGACGCGAATCGATGAAGGGCGGCTTCGAAGGATCCGAAGATTCGAAGCGGATGATGCCTTTGCCGAACGGTTTTCCGATGGCGCTCATGATCGAACCGCCGCGAAATTGATGCGGCGGAAAGATGATTTTCGACCCGGGCTGAAGCTGGATGTCGTTCGCGTATTGACCGCCGTGGATCGCCGAGCCATAACGCAGAACCGTCTGGATCAGTGTATCTTCGACGGTCTGTGGCCCACCCCAGCGTTTGCGTACGAAAAAGGCGACTCCAGGATGATCGAGGAGTTGTTTCGCGACCCAGTCGTTCTTCACCTGCGGTCTGGCGCCGACACGTTCGACATTCTCGGCCGCGCCGACTCCCGAGCGCAGCAAGATTCCCGGCGTCGAGACGGCTCCGGCGCAGAGCACGATGCGTCCCTCGATGCGGTATTGCTCGCCGTCGGTCTCCACGTCGACCCCGATTGCGCGGTGACCGTCGAAAGCGACCCGATGAACCAGCGTATCGGGGTGAATTTCGAGGTTCGGCAAGGCGCGCACCTCGGGCGTCAGAAATGCTTCTGCAGCGCTGATTCGCCGATCGTCGAGTTTGTTCATGGCATGGGGTCCGACACCGTGAGCGCCCGCGCGATTTTGATCTTCGCAGGCCTGATAGCCGACGGCGAGCGCCGCTTCGACGAATGCTGCCGCCCAATCGGTCTGCTCGGCCGTTGGCGCGCGACGAATCGGCAAACCTTCACCGTCTCCATGCTCGCGATGCTTGGCGAAATCGAGGTCGTTTTCGGTTTCGCGGTAGGCGTCGAGGCAATTTTCGTAGCTCCATGCATCGTCGCCTGTGAACTCGACCCACTCGTCGTGGTCGTAGGGCTGCGGGCGAAGCGCGATGCAGGTATTCACAGCCGACGATCCACCGACCACCTTGCCACGCGGAAACGGAAAGAGGGTCTGAATCGTCGTCGGCCGATGCCGAAAACCCCAGTCGTGGTCATACATCGAGTTGTGACGTCCATCTGCGAGGTCTTCGGGCAGCGCATCCGTGCCATAGTCGGGCCCGGCCTCGACAAGTACGACCTCGATGCCGGCCCGCGCCGCTTTGGAAGCGAGAACGCAGCCGGCAGTGCCAGCACCCACAACGATCAATCGATCAGACATGGGGCCATGCCTCGTTGACGCGCTGCAGATCCTCGACGGTGTCGATTTCGCGCCAGCCACCATCGATGAAGGTTACATGAATCGGGTATCCACGCTCGATGAGTTCGAGGAAGAGATCGGTGAGGTACGCTTTTCGAAAGAGTGATGCCGCATGAAAAGGCTCGTCATCGCCAGTTCTTGCGCGCACTTCGTCCCAGGTCTCGCGCATCCATGCGGCGCCGCGCGTACTGTATTTCGCAAGTCCGATGAATTCTCCGATGGCGTCTTCGGGGCCGACCTGTTTTCCGACCTTCAACACCCGCGTCGCATCGACCTCGGTGAGCTCGGCCTGCTCGGGGGGATGATCGTCGCGTCCCTGATAGGCGCGGTGCCACTCTCGATCGACGACGAGCGAGATATCGTGGTCGTTATCGAGCAGTTTTTCGACCACCTCGGGCCCGTAGACGATATCCGAGTACGTCGAGACGAAAGGGCCATCCATTGCGTCGCGGGCAAAGAAGAGCGAGTGGAGGATGTTATTCTCTCGAAAATTCGGATTTTCATAATAGGTCGCGCCGGGCACCACGAGCCGCTCGGCGAGGTATCCACGCACGACATGGAAATCATCGATGCCGTTTGCGCGCAAAGCGTCGAGCTGATGTCCGAGGATAGACTGACCGCCCACCTCGACCATGCACTTGGGCTTTTCGTCTGTATGGTGCTCGAGGCGGCTTCCCATACCGGCCGCGATGAAGATGGCTTTCATGGTTCTCTCAGTCATAGAAGCGGGGAGAGGCGAGTTTCAAAACGATGCTCAGACTCGTCCTGGCAATGTAGACGAGATAGACGCCGATGAAGAGAATCAGGAACCACTCGGCGCCATTTTCGTCGGGCAAAAAGTCCACGAGCGCGATGAGCACA
>CAYFTY010000265.1:0-6235 GCA_964346045.1 uncultured Bradymonadales bacterium
GACCACGCGACGACTGCGCTCAGAGCTCACCTCGAGTTGCGTGAATCCAAGTCTCATGCATGTAACGGGCGTCCTCGAATTTATTCGCGAATGCGCGTATCTTCGTTTCGCACTCAACCGGAACGATCCGTGGACGATTTCCTCGCAGCGCTGGCCCAATTCGCAGACGCGTGGGGGCCGGTTACGATCAGCATTCTCGCGATCAGCGGTGCCATCGCTACGACCTCGCACGTACTGCTCCACAAGCGCAACGAGCGCGCGGCTGTAGGCTGGATCGGACTGGTCTGGCTCTCGCCGGTCATTGGTTTCACCTTTTATCTTCTGCTGGGGATCAACCGCATTCGACGCCGCGCGAGAGAGATTCGCACAAATTTAGTTCGCTATTTCGAAGACCAAGGCATCCATGGAATTACGGCCGATGATCTCCAGGGTTCGCTGCCCGACAACCTGCGACATCTCTCGATGATCGCTCGAGTCGTCGATGTCGATTCGCCACGCCGACTCTTGCCCGGAAACGCACTTACATGCCTGCAGGACGGAGACGAAGCCTACCCGGCTATGCTCGAAGCGATCGAGAACGCACGAGCGTCAGTCAATCTGATGGCGTATATCTTCGACAACGACACCTGGGGAAAGAAGTTCGCGGATGCCATGATCGAGGCAGCCGACCGCGGGGTCGAGGTCCGCGTTTTGGTCGACTCGGCCGGCTTGAAATACTCGTTTCCAAACATTCTGAGCAATTTTCGCGGTACGGGTGTGAAGTACACAAAGTTCAATCCAGCATCGCTCATCCCTCTGCGCATCCTGAGCGTAAACCTGCGCAACCACCGTAAGGTGCTCGTCGTCGACGGAGAGCTCGGTTTCACCGGTGGGATCAACATCCGCGACGCATGCGTCATGAGCGAAAAGGCAAGCTACCCCACCCGCGACCTGCATTTCGAGGTGCGAGGACCTGCCGTCTCGCACCTGCAAGAAGTCTTCGCGGAGGACTGGACTTTCGCGACCGGCGAGCGCCTCGAAGGCGAGAGTTGGTTTCCGGTCCTAAAGAAAAACGGAGCGATCTTTGTGCGGGGCATCACCGACGGACCCGACGAAGACATCGACAAGTTGCGCTGGGCGATCATGGCCGCCATCGACGCGGCCCGGTCGTCTATACGAATTCTGACACCATACTTCTTGCCCGACGAGGCCATCCGAGAGGCGCTGGTCGTCGCGGCGAAGCGTGGCGTGAACGTCGAGGTCGTCATCCCCCGACGAAGCAATCTGCGCTACGTCGACTGGGCGTCGCTCGGCGGCCTCGGATTCCTGCTCAAGCACAATATTCATGTCTATCGGACGGCATATGAGAGAGGCTTCGACCACAGCAAATTATTCGTCGTCGACGACGGATACGTTCTGCTCGGATCGGCCAACTGGGACCCGAGAAGCCTGAGGTTGAATTTCGAGTTCGACCTCGAGTGCTACGACGAAGAATTTGGCGCGACGATGTCGCGCCAGATCGGTCAAATCATTCGAGATGCCGAAGTCTACTCGCTCGAAGAACACCGGCAACGTTCGTATCCGACCCGAATGCTGCACGGGGCCTTTCGGCTCATGGCCCCGTATCTCTAATCCCCCGGCGTCGAGGATCGACGCCCGTAGCCGTCACTCAATGATACGCGCCAGATCATAGAGGGTCTCGCTGAGCGCGATCACGGGTACCTCGTGCTGCTCCTGGTGCTCGCCCTTTCTGGTCTGGAACTCGAGCGATTCAATCTCGACTGGATTGCCGGGATTCGAGGGGTTTCCTACGTAGAATCGTCCGTGCGAGAGCACCGCGCGCACTCCGTGACCCGCAAAGAGCCTGGACGCCTGGGTGATCATTCCTCCATCGTGATTCCCCCACCTTCGCCAGCCGAGCCGCAGAAGCCGGCCGGCAAGAGTACCCGGGTTCACTTCGACGTTTAAGTCGACATCCCCCGGCTCGAAGGAAGGTCGATCGAGTTGGGCGAAAGGCGGGACCAATTCGGCGTCAGCCAGATGATCGCTCCAGGCTCGGGCAACCTCATCGCTCAGATTCAGCCTGTGCACGAGTCGAATGGTTGCATTCTCAGGTAGAACCACCTCGTCATAGTCGGGGTCGAGATATTCTCTGCCTAAAAGGCGAAACGTCTGGCCTTCATCAGTAGCAAATACGAAAAGACCCGCGATACGACTCATCAATGGATGATCTACGAAGAGTTCTTCGAACGCTTCTTTCGACCACGGTCGACCGGTGACCATCGCGTGCTCGAGTCGCTCGAAGACCGCCTCCTTGGCCTCATCCAGTGCACCCTTGAGATCGCGGAAGACCGCCCTGGCAGCGGCGACCTTGTCTTTGTCGTCTGCCTTGCGAGGCGAAGGCATCGAGTCTCGCACCTTCTCTTTATCGTCACGGGAGTGCACTCGCAGATTTTGGTCCACAAAGATTTCGATCTCCCGGCTGCCGTAGTCGACTCGCCGCACGTCGTCTACATCCAGGCGCGGTACGGCCGCATCGGCGGCATCGGCGCCAATGTAGGGATTGATCTGCGCTTCGAGCTCAATGGCAGTCACACCGCGGCGCTTTTGCCAGCGCTTCCAGACAACCTGGGCGTTCGATTTGAGGCTCTCTCGCTCGGCGTGATGCATCCAGTGATACAACCACGAAAGCGCGACCTTCGAGCCGTTTCGCTCGAGCGCCTCGATGTACCAACCGACCATGACGTAGCGTCCGTTCATGGTCAGATCCGCGAACTGAGACGCAATATCGCTGATGCGCTCATCGCTGGCCATAACCCCCTGCTGACAGATGGCCCACTTGTCTTTTCCCGCCGTGTCAGCGTTGGCCCACTGGTCTTTGATCGCGACCGAAAACTCGTTCGCCGAAGCATCGTCGAGGTAGGGTCTGATTTTTCGAATCCCGACGTCTTCGTTCTTGTCGTCTTCGAGCGCGAGCCGGATCACTAAGCCCCTCAGAGCCTCGCCTTCGATCTTCGTGCCATCGGTGAATTCGAGCGGCGGCAATGCATCGAGGTCGAGAAATTCTGGCACCTCATGGTCGATCGCGAAGTTTTCGAGAAACACGATGAGTTCTGCGGGCGCCGCGCCTTGGTCCGGAATCTCGAACACGCTTCGACCGGCGATCTCGACCGCCTTCTCGAGTAGAGCACGCACATCGGCAGCCCTTTCATCGTCAAGAACCGCTTCGACTTCTCTTCGAACGGGCGCGGCGCCCACCCGCGCGAGTACCTCGGCCGCACCCTGACGAACGGTCTTCTCTTGCGCGATGATTTTCTCGACGAGTCGCGCCCGATACTCTTGTGGGTTGCAATGCTTAACCAACGCTTCGATGCATCCTTCTCGGACGACCTTCGACGAGCTTTCGAGCCCATCGACAAGCACATCTGCATCCACCCCCGGGGCTCTCTCGAAAAAGAGTTCGTATAGCTCAATCTCTTGCTCTGAATCCGGTCCCGAGAGCTGATAGGCGAGCGGCTCGGCGAGCGGCTCGGCGAGGTCGGTCGTGTAGTACGAAAGAGCGCTCTTGAAGCAATCAATCTGATCGCGCTCCAGATTCGTACCGCGTGCGAAGATGTCGGCCGCCACCCACGCGAACTCCTCCGCATCATCCCGTTCACGCGCCTCGGCGCAAATCGTGCGAAAGATCCACTCTGGAAGCGACTCCGTGAGGGCTGGCCGAAGCGCAGCGAACGCATGTGCACCTGTCTCGAGGACTTCCTGGCGAGCTGCCCAATGGTCGCTGTATTGGCCTCGTGGCCCCGCCAACGCTTCCACCCATGCCGCGACTTTCTCTGGATCGAGGGCGCGAGCGCGCTCTTCCACCGCAGCGAGGGGGGTCACGCTCCGGCCTTCGTTCATCTCGTCCAATTCAGTCGATTCTGACATATTTGCCTCTGTCCATTCACATGTGTTTAGAGAGTGGGCCGAACATATCAATTGTTCGCCACACATGAAATTTCAACGCCTTATCGAAAAGGTTCCGGCTGTGTTACAAAGTGGTCGCAAGAATATCTATATCTATCTTCGAAGGAGGCTTGATGGAATTGAAAACGCAGCTGGAAGACGCGATCGCCGGCTTGTATGCCGACCCGCGGATCGAAGTAATTGGACCCGAGCGCCAGGCGTCCGACGTTCTGCAGAGCAATTACACTCACGAAGCCCTCGACAAATTAGAGGCCAAAGTGGGGAGTGCGCTGCCAGACGAACTCAGGTCACTTCTTCTCGAAGTCGGAACATTTACTCTGGGATGGCGAACCTGGGCCGAGCCCGACATCTGGGGCAAGTTGTCGTTCAAGCCCTTCTTTTTCAAAGGAGAGCTCAAGATAAGCGACGGCCTCTACTACCTACCCGAAAAGGGGCATTTCGCCGTCTCAGCGAAGATGGCGAAGCCCGATTCAACCTCGGCCAGACAGTCCTCCCGAAAGTTGACGGAGTCTTTCGCAGAGGCTTTTGGAATCATGCTTCGAGCTCGTGGAGCACACGGCTGGGCTCAAGCCTACTTTGGTCGGTGGACCGGCGAGAATCGAGAGGCTCAGCGCCACGACCCTCGACCCGGCCTGGTCCAGGCAGCGCTGCCGGTGCTTTTCGACGACTTCAATCTCGAGGACTTCGGCAAGGCTGCCGAAGTCGCTCCGGTCTCCGACCTCGGGTCCCTCGACCAGCATGCGTTTGACCTATCCGAAGAGAACGCCGGGCTGACCTTCGCGACGCGGCTCCAGCGTCAGATTGAAATTGTTGATCAGAACGCCAAGTGGCGTTTCTTCGACGTCGCGTTCAACCCTCCAGCGACCCAGGAAGAGATCGACTGGGTCGAGGAGACCATGGGCTTTGAACTCTCCGAGCGTTTCTTAAATTACTTTCGCTCCTGCAATGGATTTCAATTCTCAGCGGTGCAGATTTCATACTCCAAAGCGGAAGACGAATTCAGCGACGGGGAACTCCGCGAGCTATGGCAGGAATATCGTGAGGGTGGCGGAACACATTGCAGCGTCAAATTGCCCGCACTCCGCGACATTTTTACAGCCACGGCCATGCCGCCTATGGATGGGCACGAGGATATTCGTTTCTTCGCCTACATCGACGACCCGCTGCCCGACGGACACGCGTCGAAGACCTGGAACATGCTCGCGCTCGACCTGGAACTAGGGACGACCAACCCCATCGTTAGAATGGCGTCAGACTACGGGGCCGACACGAGCTCTCGCGCTCCTGTCGAGGCTTGTACGTACTTCGAGTGGTTGCTGCAGACCCTTGGGAATTACGGCGACCACGAACGCCTCTTCAAGGCGGTTGGAGGCCCGGTTGCCGGACCGGTCCGGCGAGCAACACCGCAAGAGCTTGATGCGTTCAGCCACAACGACGACGTATTCTTCGACGACAATATATTGAGAGCCGATTATTGGGATAAATAGCCGACTGGAAATCGTTCGCCGAGGGTTGCACCACCTCCGAATAGCCCAGAAATTGAATTTACAATCTGTGCAAATCCGCACGGATTGTAAGTTGGATTTACAATCTGTGCGCCACTTCATTGCATGTCCAGGGCTGTCGTTCGGTTGCTCGCCTCGAACGCCTGCGATATAGCGATGAGCCGAGTTCTCTAGTCGTGAGGAATACGATGTTCGAAAACGTTCGCATTAAAGACATTCTGGGCGGAAAGCATGCCGTCGGTGACAAGGTCATGATCCAGGGCTGGGTTCGCACACGCCGCGACTCGGGCGGTGGATTCAGCTTCGTGCAGATCAATGATGGCTCCTGTTTCGACAGCATTCAGGTGGTCGCAGGCGACGAACTCGACAATTACGAGGAAGAAGTCAAACAGCTCACGACCGGATGCAGCGTCGAAGTCGAGGGCGAGCTCGTCGAATCGCCGGCAAAGGGCCAGGACGTCGAGCTCAAACCAACCTCTCTCGAGGTATGTGGGTGGGTGGATGACCCCGAGACCTACCCGATGCAGCCCAAGCGCCATTCAATGGAGCATCTGCGGGAAAACGCTCATCTACGCATGCGCACCAACCTCATCGGGGCGGTGACGCGCGTCAGGCACACGCTTTCGATGGCTGTCCACAATTTTTTCAACGAGCACGGCTTCTACTGGATTCATACGCCGATCATCACTTCAAACGACGCTGAAGGCGCCGGTCATATGTTTCGAGTCTCGACGCTCGATATGGCCAACCTGCCGCGCGACGACAGAGGTGAGATCGACTACAGC
>CAYFTY010000266.1:0-6232 GCA_964346045.1 uncultured Bradymonadales bacterium
GGGTCCATGGGTCATCGTCACCGCGTTCAGCCAGCGGATGGTCGGGGCTCGCAACCAGCACGACCGTCACTTCTGAGAGCGGTGAGGCGATCAGGGTATCGTCCGGCTCGAAATCGTTGACCAGCATGAGATCGGCCCGCTCCTGTTCGAATCGATACTGCACGCCCCCCAGAAATTCGACTTTGACCTGAATCTGCGTCGGGATCTCTTCTTCGGCCATCTGCTTCAACACGCTCATCACGGGCCGCATCGGCAAAATCCCATCGACCACGACTTCGAGCCGGGCCTCCCAGCCCTCGCGAATCTGAGCCGATAGCGATTGAATGCGCCTCGCGCTCGCCAATAGATTGCGGCCCTCTTCGAGTACCAACCTCCCCTCTTCGGTCAGCACGGCACGATGCCCCGAACGGTCGAATACCTCGACCCCGAGACGATCCTCGAGCTGGCGAATGGCGTAGCTGACTGCGGACTGTGCTTTGTGGAGCTCGCGCGCCGCCGCGGTGAAACTACCCGTGCGGACGATGGCCTCGAGCGCCTCGAGTCCATCGAGGTGCAGATCCATGTCTGGCGATACTCCTTCACCCCCGAAAAGCGTCATCCCGACGCGAGGGGTGTGGGTGAAGCCCCGTCCGTGGGGCTTATTTCAATACGACTCGACCTTCCGTGGCGATTTCCTCACCGCACGACAGACCTTCCGTGGCGGTCGTCGATGAGCGCCTCCATCCTGGAGACATTTCAACCCGTCCTCCCGGTGCTTATATCAAAAAACCTGATGAAGTTGAACATAAATTCATAATTTTTTCTGAACAAGATGTCGCTACAGTGCTATCAGTCAAGACGGGCGACGCCCCGCTCAGGGCGCATTAACAAATTGAATTTCAAGGAGAACGACCATGTCCCAGACGACCGAATCGCAGAATTATGTAGGACTCAAAGGACTCGCCTTCATCGAATTTTCTGCTGAAGCAGACTCGGGGCTGGCCGAAATCTTTCAGGAGTTTGGCTTCTCGAGCCGCTACGAGCACATCGATGGCGAAGTCACCACCTGGCAGCAGAACGACATCCTCTTCTTGCTGCACCACGGTGACGAAGGCTTCCAGAAGGAATTCCGCAAGGCGCACGGCCCTTCGGCATGTGCAATGGGTTTCTGGGTCGAGGATGCCAACGAGGCCTGGGAGACCGCCATCGAGCGCGGCGCACGTCCTTTCGACGAAACCGAAAAGACCACGACCCCGTACGAGCTTCCAGCCGTGTACGGGATCGGAAACAGCCTCATCTACTTCGTCGATGATCCACAGCTCTTCTTCGAACGTGAATTCGAAGAGCGCGACAACCCCATCGAGATCGAGGACAAGGGCTTCTGGGGAATCGACCACCTCACGAATAACGTCTACAACGGTGAGCTCGAAAAGTGGTCCGATTTCTACAAGGATATTTTCGGCTTCAGCGAAGTGCGTCACTTCGACATCCGCGGCGAAGAAACCGGTCTACTCAGCTACGCGTTGCGTTCGCCCGACGGCTCGTTCTGTATCCCCATCAACGAGGGCACCGAAGAGAAATCTCAGATCGAAGAGTACCTGCGCGAGTACAATGGACCCGGTATCCAGCACATCGCGCTGATTTCGAACGATCTGCTCGAGTCCTTGAACGCCATGGAAGGTGGCCAGGTCGAATTCCTCGATATCGACGACGAGTATTACCAGCGCGTATTTGACCGCGTACCGAACGTCACCGAAGACCACGACGAGATTCAGCGACTTCAGGTCCTCGTCGATGGAGACGAAGAGGGATACCTCCTGCAGATCTTCACGCGCAATCTGATCGGCCCGATCTTCATCGAGCTCATTCAGCGCAAGAACCATCAGTCGTTTGGTGAAGGAAACTTCGGCGCTCTCTTCCGCTCGATCGAGCGCGACCAGAAGCGACGCGGCGTACTCTGAGCCTCGGTCTGCAGGCGCCCGGGCGCCCGTCTTTGCGACCGCCGGCCGATCTCGGCTTCGTCTGGGGGAGCGCTCACTTCGCTCCCCGGGGCGCCTTTCGGCTCGCCCGAGCGAGAAGCGTTGTGGATGCAGGCCGTCGAGGCCCTCAGAGTTTCTTGCGGCGCGGAAGCGGAAACATCTCATCCATGTCGCGAGTCCAGTGCAGGCCTATTGCTTCGCGATGCACGCGAAACTCCCAGATGGCCCGGCGAGCGACATCCCATTGTTGATTGAATTCTTCGATCCTCGCGGCTCGCTCTGCGACACCTTCCAATTCGCCGAATTCTGCGTCGAGAACGTCGAGCTTGAGGAGCGCCACATTGATTTTATCCTCGGCGCGCCGCAGGGCCTCAGCCATCTCCTCGAGGATTTCTTCCTCGAGTGATTTCCGATGCCGAACAGCCTTCATCCGCTGCTCGAGGCGTTCGAGGTAGGGAGACTGAAACTGACGTTTTCTCAGAGTCTCAACTAGTTCTTTCCAGAGCGGTTCGGCGGCCATGCTCTACTCCTCGACGATCCGCGCCAGGATCCATTCGTCTCGGTACTCGCCATTCTTTGCGGCGTATTTGCGCAGGGTCCCTTCGAGTGCGAACCCATTCTTTTCAAAGATCCTGCGGCTCGGCCAATTCCCGACGAAAATATATGCTTCCTGGCGGACCAGACCTAAATCATCGCCATACTTCACGATTTCACGAATGGCTGCGGTACCGACTCCCCTGCCCTGCTCTGACTCGGCGATCGAGAGTCCGATGTCTGCTCGATGCCCCTGCGGTCGAATGTCCATCGTTCCCGCGACGCGTCCGTCGACCTCGATCACAAAGAAGTGAATATCGCCCGATGCGACCTGCTCTCGGCGCTGAACGAGGCCCTGCCGAAATGACTCGACATCTTCGGGGCCGTTCCAGAGGAGATGGTCGGTGATAGACGTGCCGACGAGCATTTCGTAGAGCGGGTCGGCATCATCGGCCCTGGGGCTTCGGAGTTTGAGCTCGAATTCTTGGGTCATGGTCGGACTCGGCTTGCTCGCAGGCGCGGCTCCATTGAGAATCGCGTGTGACACTCGCAACCGGGATCAGCGTGCAATCAGGGATTTCCTGGATCAAGAAAGAAATCAGTCCTCGCCGCGGTCTTCTGGCCGCCGCGCTGGTCGCATCTCTCACCGCCTCAGCTGCCGGGCTCGCGGTGCCGATGCTGATCGCACGCATGGTCGACGCTTTTGTTTCATCCTCGGTGAGCTACGCGCTCGCCGGCGGAATCGTCGGCATTCTGGTCCTTCGTGCTGTGTCGCAGATGAGCGCGGGTTACTGGCTCGCAATCGTATCGCTGCAGGCGATCCGCAGTGTACGCTCGGCCATGTTTCAAAAGCTGATGACGCGTCGCGTGACATTCCACGACCAATTCGACGAAGGCGAGAAAGTTTCTCGCGTAACACGTGACGTCGATACGGTCGTGCGTTTCGCGGTGCAGATACCGATCACGCTGGTGGCCGGCACCCTGACCTTTGTCGGCGCGCTCGTTCTCATGGGCACCCTCGACCCGCTGCTCACCGTGCTCGTCGCAGGGCTCGGCCCGCTCTCGTACGTGATCGTGCGCATCATCGGGCGGCGTGTCCGGCACTACTCCCACGAATTCTGGGCTGCTCAAGCCCGTGCGAGCGGACTCGCCCAGGAATCGGTACGCATGGTGAGGGTCATCAAGGCCTTCTTGCGCGAAGATGAAAGACGGGACGCCTTCGATCGAGAACTCCAGTCGGTCGTCCTGCACGGCAGACGGCGAGCAGCCGTCATGTCCGTGATGGGCCCGGTCGTTCAGCTCATCACATTTGCCGGCCTGGTGCTCATTGTGCTCCTCGCCGCGCACTGGGGTGCCGCTGAGCTCGGGGTCGACGAATTGGTCGCATTCATTCTCTATGGCCTGTTGCTCACAAGCCCGTTGCGCACGGCAGCCGATACCTACGGCAGCTATCAATCGGCGCGCGCTTCACTCGACCGTCTCGACGACCTGAGAGAGTCGGAAGCCGAAGACGACACCGTTTCGGATCGAAAGATCGAGGGTGGATTCCGCTTCGAAGGCGTAACGTTTTCGTATCCTCGGCGAGAGACCGTGCTCAAAGACGTGAGCTTTGAGGTCGAGCCCGGCGAGAAAATCGCCCTGGTCGGTCCCAATGGTGCCGGCAAGACGACGATCGGTCACCTCCTCTTGCGATTTTACGAACCCGAAAGCGGGGCCATCTACGTCGACGAGACCGAAATCAGCGAATGGCCCCTGCGCGCGCTGCGCAAAGGCATCGGACTGGTACCGCAGATGAGCCCTTTGCTCCATGGTTCGATACGCGAAAACCTGCTCCTCGGAGAGCCCACAGCAAGTGACGACGAGCTGCGAGAGGCGCTCTCGCGAGCGCGGGCGCTGGAGTTCGTCGATTCGCTCGAGCTCGGAATGGATACCACCATTGGCGATGATGGTGTGCGCCTCTCGGGCGGGCAGAGGCAACGAATGGCGCTGGCCCGGGCGATCCTCGAGGACGCCCAGATTCTGATCCTCGACGAAGCGACATCGATGTTCGATCCCGAAAGCGAATCGGCTTTCATACGTGAAGCATTGGATTTCTGGGCGGACCGCACCATCATCATCATTACGCATCGGCCGGGGACGCTAAAGCTCGTCGACCGAGTGCTGCGCGTGGACGGGCAGAAGCTCCACGTGGATTCGAAGGATTGATGCCGCACGCAAATTGACGCGTCGGTCATTTCCATCGACACTCGGCTTACCCTTGCGATGGAGTGTATGTGGCCGATGAAGCCACCAGAGATGAAGAGTCTGCGACCCCCGGTCCAGGCGATTCGCAACTGATCACCGATGAGTCACCGCGTGGCCCGCGTCGGCGCGCCGCCATTCGGCTCGGCCTGCTGGCATTACTCATCGGGGGACTCGTCCTCATCGCCTGGTTGACCGGCCTCACCGAGTATCTGACGACCGATAATGTGCGCGCGATGATGCGTGAATCAGGCCCCTGGGGCCTGCTTATCTTCCTGGTCGTCTTCATCATCGGCAACCTGGTTCAGATTCCCAGCAATGTTTTCATCGCAGCCGCGATCTACTCGTACGGTTTTGCCTACGGTATGCCGCTGAGCTACACGGCCAATATCATCAGCGTGGCCGTGAGTTTCGTGCTCGTCAGGACGATCGGCGGCCAGCCCCTTCAGCTCGTGAAGCGCCCCTGGCTGCGAAAGCTGCTGGACATGCTCGATGAACGTCCGGTGCTCGCCATCATGTTGATGCGCATCCCTATGGGCGGGAGCCCCCCGTTGACCTACACTCTGGCGATGTCCGAGGTGCGTTTTCGTGACTATATACTCGGCTCGATGGCCGGTATGATCGTACCCGTCACAGTCGTTTCTGCCGGTCTGGCGTGGTTCTGGGAGTGAATATGAGGGTCATTCTGCTCGCTATTTTTGTCCTCGTTACAAGCGGATGTTCAGCGCTCGCCCTGGGAGACCCATGGAAGCCGATGAAGATTCCGTACAATATGTCTGTGGTCTACCTCTACAGCGACGAGTCGATGCCCACCGGTCAGGATGTCCACTACGATGACACCCCTTCGACACCCGACGCCCAGAAGTCCGTCGGAATGATCAGCGGCGGCTACTTTCCACTCCTGATTCCGGCGGGCAATATTCGGCTTTTCACCGGTACCGACGAAAACGGCACCTGCGTCGAAGCGGTCGTCCAGCCGGGCACCGAGTATTTCGTGCGCGTATCGATGCAAGACGAACTGCCGTCGGTCGAATGGGTTCACCCTGAAGATGGCCAGATCGAAATTTCATCGCATAAGCGAATGCCACGCGAGATGCAGCGGAACAGCTCGGGCCGCTTTGGGCCCAACTGCGTTCAACCGTCGTTCTGATGCACCGATACGGCGGCTTTTCGCATCTCTAAGTCGATGTTACCTGACCACGTTCAAGAAAGAATCGTTCGTAACGCGGATATTCAGAATGACGGAGAATTCGTCATCTACTGGATGCGTATCGCGGTGCGAGGGCACGAGAATCCTGCGCTGGACGCGGCCCGGGCACTGGCCGCAGAGCTCGACGTGCCATTTTTTGTCTATCACGCGGTGGATGAACGATATCCGTGGGCGTCAGACCGCCTGCACACGTTCATTCTCGAAGGAGCGCGCGATGCGAGCCGCGAGCTCGAGGACGCGGGCGTGGCCTACGCACTACACGTGTCCCGGCCTGGGCTTCGTGGGCCCT
>CAYFTY010000267.1:0-6220 GCA_964346045.1 uncultured Bradymonadales bacterium
GGGCCATCGCTGGAGTGGGGCTGAGTGCGGATTTTCGACGCCCATATTCGAAGTGATACGCGCAGCGAAGACGATCTGCGGAATCTACACTATTTCGAGACGACGCATGTCGTGACGGCTGCTCATGCTCGTCGAAAGTTCGAGAGAGCCAGCGATCTGATCTCGTATCTGGACTCACTCACTCAAAACGAGGTTTCGAGGTTACGGTCGTGTGGCTTTGAGGCCTATGTTGCATTGGGTGTCCCCCCAAACGCCCGCCCGCGTCGGTCTCATTACGAGGTCTGGAGCGCGCTGCCGGACTTATTGAGCCGCGAGGCGGTCGTCGCCGTCGGCGAGGTCTCGGCGAACCGTGATCATGCCGAGCACTGGGAACTTTTCGAACGACAGGTCGAGATGGCACGCGACGCCGGACTCGCGTTGATCGCAACGCCTCCGGCGCGACTACGCGCGAATATGACCTATAAGATGATGCAGAGGCTCGATGCGCTGGGGTTTCCGCGACATAAGGCGATGATGACGCATCTCGATGAGCGGCTGGTCGAGACGGTGGTGGCCGAAGGCTTCGTTGCGGGAGTATCGGCCGGGCCCTACCACCTCGAGCCTCGTCAAGCTGCCCGGGTCGTCGCCGAGTCGATCCAGTACCTCGGCCACTGCGAGAGGATCGTCCTCAACTCGGCACTTCGTGAGGGCGCCGCCGATATTCTGGGGATTCCCAAAACTGTTGCCGAGCTGCAGGAATTGGGCACCTCAGACGAGGTGGTCTCTCAGATCGCATTCGACAATGCGGCCCGGCTTTTTGAGATTTCAGCGGAATAGCGTGGCCCAGCCTACGGTCGTTTCGACCGGTTGCCGATCTTGCTCCCACGCACGCCGTGCGATGGGAGCGACGATCGCATAGAGGGCGAGGGCGATTCCGATGCCGAGCACGACATCGACGAGGTAGTGATACCGAAGATAGACCGTCGAGAAGACGATGCATGCGACGAAGACGCTGACCACCCACCCGATGTCGCGTCGCACCCGCAACGCGAAGAACATCGCGACCAGACTGTGCATCGTGTGGCCGCTGGGGAAACAGTCGAATCTCATCGTGGTCGCATTCAGTAGACTCTGTCGAAACGCCTCGGTGAACCAGAGTCCCTGCAGCGGGGTCTCGTAGTGGATGAACTCTGAATAAAGCCCCTGCTCGGCAATCAAAAATGGGGATTGGAGCGGCACGCATACATAGAGCAGGTGCGTGATCAAAAACGAGAGATTGAGCACGGTCACGTACTCGTAGAAAAGCTGGTACTTTCTCAGGTAGATCATGGCCAGACCCACCAGCAACATATTCGGGAAGTAGAACATGTAGATGGCCTGGAGATACTCAGTCACGAATGGATTCTGGAGTGACTGAATCGCGACCGACGGCTGCATCCCGAAGAGCATCTGGTCGATCTGAATCATCTCCCATTCGAAGCTCGGCCGATTCAGTGCAGAAATCGCAATAGCCGCCATCTCATAGCCCCCGATCGCGGTCACGAGCGAGAGTGCTGCACGACCGATACTCTGGGCGACAATACCGAGGCGAAAGGTGAGTTGCGGCAGAATGAGATTGATGGTGACCGCACCCGCGGCCATCGCGAATGCCCGGGGATACGGATCGATTTTACCCCATCCGAGAATGACGCCGAGCAGGATGGCAGTCCACGCGCTCAGCCACACCTTTTCGGGCATGCCATACGCGTCAACCCATGAAACCGGTTTGGATGTCGGTTTTCGCTTGCTCATTGCCAACGCTCGTCAACCACCCTCAAAAGGCGCCGCTTACACCCAGGGTCCACGTTACTTCATTCCGATTCCGAATCAAGCCGGGAGAGAGGAAAACCGACTCTTCGTCCGAAATAGCCGCTCCGTCTGGATTTCCATCGGAATCGAAATGGTCGATCCATACGAGATTCCCAATCAGAGCGCCTATGGTGGCGCCGACAAGCGCATCCGAAAAGTAGGCCTGCTGCTGGTAGATTCGGCCGGCGCTCACGAGTGCAGCGGTTCCGTACAAGACGGTGAAGGGCAGGGCGGTGCTGGTCCAGAAGCCAGCGCCTTGACGAGTCAAAAAAGCGCTCAGGTCGCGGGCGACGTATGCAGCCGATGCGAATGAAAAAGCCGCGAAGCTCGACGGAAATGCACCCTGGAACCCTTCGTCGTCGACATCGCCGTATGCAGATCTCTCGAATGCTGCATAGGGGCGGTCGCGTCCGATCAGGGTTTTCAGCGCGCCCGTGACGAAGGCCGTCCACGCCATCGTCTCGAAATAGCCCCAGAACGAGTGGTCGATATTCGCGCTTTGCCATCCGAGCAGCGGCTCGCCCTGTATTGCCCACCAGGCGGCCGAGACCCCATAGAAGGCTGCGGGTCCGAGAGTGAGTGTATACCCCAGAATGTCTGAAGCGCCGCCGAGGTAGGCTGAGCCCTCCTGAAGGTCTCCATGCAAGGCAATGCTGATGTCGTAGTCGATGCTGCCGCGTCGAGGCGCTCCCATCGACGGAGTCTCTTTCCCGAGAATGTCCCCGTCGAGGAGGACTAACGCCATGCCGCCGCCGAGTGCCGCGCCGTCGATACCAAGTCGCAGAAACGAGAAATTCTCGCTCAAGGGTACCCGATCGATTTCGAGTCGCTCGGCTTCGTCGGCCCGTTCTTCGGCGAGGGTCTCTTCGTTCTGAAAGAGAGGTTCGGCGTCAGGCTCCTCTTCGGCCTCTCGAGCTTCAGACGCTTCTACCGCGTCGAGCTCGCTCTCCTCGGCTTCTTCGCCCGCTTCGAGTTCCTCGTCGGCCGAGTCCGATTCGACAGCCTCTTCGTCGGTTTGTGCCATCGTCGGCGCTGGGAACCCAACACCCACCCATACCGCGACAAGGACGGTGAAGATTAACTTCATGTACATCTTGGGTTCCGGAATCAGAGGAAGTAGGAACACTCGTAGGTGGTTGTCCGAGAGTCTTGCGCGTAGCCTCTCAGAACGTCTTCGCACGAGAACTGGCCAAGCGAGTCGATGCATGCTTCGAGGTCGTCTTTGGGCTCTTCGAGCGTGCTCGATTGAGCCTGGCAACGTTGGCGAAGCTCAGAGACACACGAGGCGTCCTCCTCGATCCCGCATACGTCGTTCCCTGTGACCTCAGAACTGTCGAGCTCGGCGATGCACGTCTCGCATCGCTCGCACTGGCGTGACGCCACATCTCCACAGAGCGAGTCAATCGATTCGGTGCAGCCCGCGAACGCGAACGTGGCGAATAGAAGCAGCAGGACTGAAAAGCGGTGCATCATCGGCGGCAACCCTTGTTTCTGCAGCAGAGCGGCCGGTAGCGTAGTCCAGAACTTCGAATTTTGCATCTTCAGAATCGACGGGGCTGGTCAGCACGATCCAGGTGCCTATGATGGGTGTTACTTAAGCCAACGGAGGCCTTGGACCTATGGACCTTTCTGATTCGCAGACTATCGATGCCGTCATGCTGGCGACCGACTTCAGCGAGCGCAGCGCGGCCGCAGAACGACTTGCTCTCGAAATGGCGGTGGCGCGGGGAGCAGCGCTTCATATCGTCAACGCCATCGAGCCAATCATGGGCGTCGATGATCAAGATGAAGAGGCGGCCGAGTTCGAAGATTTTTACGAGAAGCTCTTGCAGAGGGCCGATCGAGAAGTCGAGAAACGGATCGAGGCATGGCAAGAACATAATATCATCGTGCGGCATCATGTTCAGATCGGGCCGAGATGGCGCGTGATTCTCGACTACGCCGAGAGTGCAAACGTCGACGTGCTCGTTCTCGGCCGACGTTCGTACGAGGTCGGGGACAAGATGTCGTTCGGTACGACGAGCCAGAAAGTATTCTTCGGCTCGAGTCGGCCGGTGCTCTTCGTTCCTTCGGAATCCTGATGGATTTCGAACTTCCTGGCGACCTCGTACGTGCCTATGAGAAGCGGGCCAAGAAGCGTTTTGGCCAACATTTTCTGACGGATCCAGCGATTCTCGAGCGCATCGTCGAGGCCGGTGAGGTCGGTGCCGATTCGCATGTTCTCGAGATTGGTCCGGGCCCGGGGACGCTGACTTCGATGCTTATGGCCCGAGGAGCCGAGATCACGGCGATCGAGATCGACGACGACGCAGCCGAGTTTCTCGAAGAACATCTTGTTCCTCGCGGACTCAAACTCATCCACACGGACGCCACCGAGGTAGACTGGGCCGATGTCGCCCCCACAGCCGACCGGGTTGTGGCAAACCTCCCCTATAACGTGGCCACGGGGCTCACGACCGAGCTTCTCGAAGCCGGACGCTTCGAGCACATGGCCCTTATGTATCAACGCGAGGTCGCTCAGCGGATGTGTGCTTCGCCGGGGAGCCGGCAGTTCGGCTCGCTGAGCCTCGTCGTTCAACTCTATGCAAAGCCCAAAATCGCATTCACGCTCTCGCCGGGGGCATTTACCCCGCCGCCCAGCGTGACCAGCGCGCTGGTGACCTTCGAAGTGTTCGACGAGCCACTGATTGAGGGTGTGCAAGCGCGAGCACATTTCGAAAGGGTCGTGCGCGCGAGCTTTTCGCAGCGCCGAAAGACCATCGCTAATTCGCTCTCGAGCGGGATGGCATGGCCGAAGGCCGAGGTGCGTGAAATCCTCGAGGCCGCAGGCATCGATCCGCGGCGTCGTGCTGAGAAACTTTCGCTCGAAGAATTCGCGACGCTATCGGAGCTTTTTCCGAGCGGCGACTACGAGCGCGAAGAGGGCGAGTAGGGCCAGCGGCGACGACGGGCGGCCTCCGGTCGCTGTCGCGCAACATCCATCATCATCACCATCGCTCGTGGGAGCTACGAAGGGAGGCGGCGTGGGGCTCAGCCCGCCACCAGGAGCCGACGGATCTGCGAATTGGCAGTCTCGAGAGCCGGTTTCTGCGGGGTAGATCGTGCACACACCCTCGATGTCGTCGAATTCGAGGGTACGTTTCTGGGTTTCTCCGACGGTGGCCGAAAAGAACATCGTGGCCTGCTGATTCGGCGTGTGATCGAGGCCGAGAAAGTGTCCGACCTCGTGGGTGATGGTGTTCTGGATATCGACCTGAGGATCGACGTCGCTGACTGAGAAATCATGATGCTGTCCGTTGAGTTCGATATCGGCGTCGGCAATGAAACCAGTGCTCGGGCTGAAGGTCACGCTCGTCAGCGCAAAGGCAGTCTTGGATGCATAGTCCCAGTTCTCGTCGCGCCAGACGAGGACATTGGCGTTGCCGCCGCTCGGACGCGACGATACATATTCGGCACGGTCTTCATTGGTGGTTCCGCCATAGACGAAGGTCAGGTCGGTACACACCACGTCATTCCAGGTCTGGAAACTGTTGACGATGGCAGATTCAACGGACCCGAGGTCGCTTACATCGGCCGAACCCACCTCATTCAGGTAATAAGCGATGCATCGGTCCTTCCATCGGACCTGCTTGGGCTCTTCTCCTGGCTCGCAGGCAAAGGTGCCCGACTCGGTGCACGTCTGCGTCGGAACGTAGGCAAACGCAGACGTCGGAAGCAGCAGCGCAAGCAATATCGTCAGGCGGAATAGCACGCTCACTTCTCCGAGCTTTGCTGAGAATCAGAATGGAGGCGCTTCTCGAGTTCTCTCACCGGGAGCGACTCTGGCAGGGCTTTGGTTTCACCGGATGGAAGCGGCACCAGCCGCATACCGACCGCAGCCGGTGCGATAGCTTTCCATTCGTCGCCATTGCGCTCGACTGCCCACTTCCCAAGCGAGAGACCCACGGTGACCCAGGTTTCGCCTTTCTGCTCGAGGAAGAGCAGGGTGTGTTCATTCGCTTCGAAATGCGGCATGCCCGGCACATAGGTCGCGAGCTCATCTGTTCGGCCGCCGAGATGCTTGATGACCAGCTCGTCGGAAGTTTTTCCTTTGAGCGTCTTTTCGATGGTGACGGTGACATACGTAAAGATGCGACCGTTCTCGAGTGCCGAACGAACTTCTTTGACCTGCCCCAATACGATGGCATCGGACGCATCCGTCAGGTCGTCGACGTCCATCGCTGGCACGGTGGTCGCGAGCGCCTGACTCGAGACCAACAAGGCCAGCCCCAGCGCACATACGAACGAGAATTTATTCAGTCGTTTCATCAGATTCGCCTACGGGGGTGAGGAGGTAATCATGGAGGCTGAATTGCAGCTTGTGCGCCGACCGCAGGCCCGAGATGCTGCATTC
>CAYFTY010000268.1:0-5310 GCA_964346045.1 uncultured Bradymonadales bacterium
AGTCACCGATGAAGCCACGCTCGAGGTCGCACGTCGGGTCTTCCAGCGGGTCAATCTCGAGCTCGTCGATGCGCTCGAAAGACTGGGCACCCGGGCGCGACCCATCACCAGCGGTGTCGTCGAGGCAGGTCTCATGAACGAGGCCGAACTCGGACTCGTTGGCGAGGTTTCGAAAATCCATCTCGAGCCGATCGGGGCGGCCATTCGCGGGGGGCATCTGCCCATCCTGACCTGCCTTGGCGAAACCCCCGGCGGCCAGATCGTCAACATCAATGCCGATGTCGTGGCCCGAGAGCTCGCGATTCGCATCGAGCCCTTCAAGATCCTCTTTCTGACGCCGACCGGCGGGCTGCTCGACGCTGACGAACGAGTGATCAGCTCGATCAATCTCTCCGAAGACTACGACGATTTGATGGCCGCCGGGTGGGTTCACTCGGGCATGCGCCTCAAAGTCATGGAGATCAAGCAGCTGCTAGATGAGCTGCCGCTCTCATCTAGTGTCTCGATCACGAGCTCGAGAAATCTCGCGCGCGAACTCTTCACCCACCGCGGAGCCGGCACCCTGATTCGACGCGGCGAGAGGGTCCTCGAGGCGGATTCGTTCGAAGACGTCGATCGCGAACGTCTGCAGGACCTCCTGGAAGTCTGCTTCGAAAAGACATTGCATGCAGACTACTTCGACAAAAAGCCTGCAGACCGCATCTATTACACCGAAAGCTACCGGGCGACGGCGGTCGTCACCGCCGAGGGGCCTGACCCTTATCTCGACAAATTTGCCGTCACTCCCAAAGCGCAGGGGGAGGGTCTCGGCGCATCGGTCTGGAAGCGTATGCGCGCTGATTACCCGAAGCTTTACTGGCGTTCACGTACGTCGAATCCGATCAACTCATGGTACTTTGACCAGTCGACGGGCGCCTACAAGGACGCAGAATGGACTGTGTTCTGGTACGGTCTCGATGATTACGAAGAGATACGCGAGTGCGTCGAGCTGGCGCTCGCGATGCCGGCGACGCTGGAGGCGTGATGACGAAGAAACTCGCATTGATAGGTGGGCGTGGATATACCGGCGGCGAGTTGATGAAATTGCTGGCCAGACACGATGGCTTCGAGCTTGCGCTGATCACCTCGCGAAAGCTCGCCGGGCAGGCTGTACGAGATCACTTCGATTACGAGACCGACCTGCTCATCGAAGATATCGGTCCCGAAGAAGCCGCAGGTCGAGACATCGATGCGTGGGTCCTGGCTCTGCCCAATGGGCTCAGTGAACCGTGGGTCGAGGCGATTCGCGGCACGGGCGATGCGGTGATCGTCGATCTGAGTGCCGACCATCGCTTTGACGAGGCATGGACGTACGGGCAACCCGAACGAAATCGTGAGGCGATACGCAGGGCGCGATCGATTGCGAATCCGGGCTGTTATGCAACCGGCGCTCAGCTCGTCGTCTCGGCGTTGATCAATACGCTCGACGGGCCGCCGCATGTCTTTGGCGTTTCGGGTTACAGCGGCGCTGGTAAGACGCCCAATCCGCGAAACGATCCGGACCGTCTTGCCGACAACCTGATGCCCTACAAATTGACCGGTCATACGCATGAGCGAGAGGTCTCCCATCAGCTCGGGGTCGATGTGAACTTCATGCCGCACGTTGCATCGTTTTTTCGAGGGATCTCGCTCACGATCTCGGCGCAGATCCTCGAGGCTGTCGATCGAGACCATCTCGAAGAGCGTTTCATGGCGCTGGCGGCTGGCGAGCCGTTGATCGAGTACCAGTCTGAGATTCCTGAGGTGAAGGACGCCGCAGAAACGCATCGTGTCACCATCGGCGGGCTTTCATTTGACGAAGAGCGGCACCATCTGGCGGTCGTGGCGACCCTGGATAATCTGCTCAAGGGCGCAGCCACACAGGCATTGCAGAATCTCAATCTCACCTGCGGTTATGACGAACTCATGGGGGTTCAATGAGTCTGATCTGGGATAAAGGCGACTCGAGCGTCGACGAAGCGATCATGCGCTTCACGGCGGGGGAAGACGTAATGCTCGATTCCGAGCTCTTTCTCTACGATATCCGAGCGTCGCTCGCCCACGTCCGTGGGCTGGGGCGTATCGGGGTCTTGCGCGAAGTCGAGGTCGAAGCGCTCGAGATCGAACTCGAGAAGCTGCATCGCGAATTTCAGAGCGGCGATTTCGAGCTCGACGAACGCTGGGAAGATGGTCATTCGGCCATCGAGGATCGGCTCGTCGAGGCGCTGGGCGATGTTGGAAAGAAAGTCCACACGGGGCGGTCGCGAAACGACCAGGTGCTGGTGGCGATTCGGCTCTATCTGCGTGACCAGCTGCGCAACCTGCGCACCTTGAATCTCGATACGGCAGAAGTGCTGCTCGACCGCGCCGAGCAGGACATGATGACACCGATGCCGGGCTACACGCACCTGCAGCGTGCGGTGCCGAGCTCGATCGGCCTCTGGCTTGCGGGCTTCGCCGAGTCGTTCATCGACAACGCGGTACTGGCACGCGCAACAAGCGCGTGGGTCGATGCGAATCCTCTCGGCACGGCCGCGGGGTACGGAGTTAATCTCGCGCTCGACCGGGATGGGGTAAGCGACGATCTCAACTTTGGGCGAACGCAGATCAACCCGATGTACGCCCAGAATAGCCGCGGGAAATTCGAGCTGCAGGCCCTCGACACTCTGGGGCAATCACTGCTGGACGTTCGG
The DNA here is from genome assembly GCA_964346045.1 of uncultured Bradymonadales bacterium. Classification (GTDB taxonomy): domain Bacteria; phylum Myxococcota_A; class Bradymonadia; order Bradymonadales; family Bradymonadaceae; genus CAYFTY01. The sequence goes on from CAYFTY010000268.1 coordinate 2,712, forward strand.
CGATTTACCTGGGATCTCAGCCTCTACACGACGGGCGAGTTCGATTTCGTCGACCTGCCGGATGCCTACACGACCGGCTCGTCGATCATGCCCAACAAGCGAAATCCTGATGTCGTCGAACTCTTGCGCGCGACTTACTCGACGGTGGTCGGCGCGCGCACCGAGCTGGCGTCTGTGCTCGGGCTTCCCAGCGGCTATCACCGTGACCTGCAGAATACCAAGCCACCCCTGATTCGCGCGATGAACCGTGGGCTCGACGCGATGCACCTGATGCCCCGCCTGATCCGCGAGTTGAAGTTCAATCGCGAGAAGATGGCCGAAGCGATTACACCGGATATGTTTGCGACCGACCGCGCCATCGAACTCACGAGCGAAGGCGTGCCCTTTCGCGAAGCCTATCAGAAAGTAGCTGACGAGCTGCACGACCTGGACGACCGCGAGGTCGCATCGAGCCTCGAAGCTCGAACCAGCCCCGGCGGCCCTGTCGAACCTCGTCTCGACAGTCTGCGCAGGCGTCTGGAAGCCATGCGCTGAAAAGAAATCTACTTTGTGTCGAGGTAACGAGTCTGGAAGGCAAGGCCGGCCTGCGAAAGGCGAAGGATCGAGCGCTGGCTATTCGGCGATACAGACACCGTCCGAACACGTCGCGCTCTCGAAGGTCTCGCAATCCTGCGGGCATTGCAGAGTACATCGCTCAGACTCGATGTTCCGCGCGATCGCCTCTGCGGCAGCGGCCTGACGAATTGGATCCACGACAACCGCTTCGGGGCAGCCACATTCGTTATAATCGGAACTCAAGACGCACTCGTCGTCGCTCTCGCACCTCGGATCACGGTCCCAGTGATAAGACGGATCGACATCGATTTCACGCACGAGGTTGCCGTCAGGCTCTCCGTTGAATGCATCGCATCGTAGTTGCTCGAGAAATACGCAGCGATTCTCGATACACGCCATGCGTTCAGTCGCGGTCGCGGCCGAGGTCGCGCAGCCGAAGTTATTCGCACAGCTTCCGTCGTAGCTGCACTCCACCGGATTCTCGTTCGTGTACTCGACAAGACTGTTGCGAAGTTCGGTCAGATCGTCGGTGTCGTTCGATACGTTGATGGCAAGTGGACAACCGCAGTAGCTGAGATTCTCTCGCGGAGTACAGTCCGACACCGTCTGGCAGGAACGGTCGAGCGCAGCGAATGCCTGTTCGTATGAGGCTTCGCGCTCACTGCACGAAACATCAGCGTCGGGCTTTTCGGCCTCTTCGTCAGAACAGGCGACGGCCACGAGCGAGCAGATGACGAGTACGGCGTAGGTCAGTGGTTTCATACGCCCAGTGTGCATGAGATTCGCCATGGACGAAAGGCGGTCGCATCAGCACCACAGAGATGATGTCCGCGGTCTTCCGCACACGCCTGAGGTCAGGGTCCGGAGTTTCGTTTTCGATAAAGGTAAGCGGCGGCAAGACCACCGACGAGTGCGACGACTCTGGCGAGCGCGTGATGACCAACATAGCCCTAGCTCGCCCGCCGTGAATCCGCTATCCAGGGGCTCGGTTCGCTCGCGAGCGGGTTTACGGCCGGCGGACTAGGGTTATGATCGGGCACCACGCACTCGCCGGTGCGGTCGCGCTCGTGGGCGGGCTCGCAGCGGCCTATTTGTACAGGCAGCGGTAACGCCGGGCTGACCCCACTGCTGACTGAATCAGAACCTCGCGATCTCCCGCAGACCCCGTTTCAACTATCGAGCTGGCAGGTCTGGAGTGGCTGGCTGCAATCGGTGTCGAGACAATCGGTGCCACCCGCATCCTGGCACTCTACGACGCAGTCCAGAAGGATGCCGTACTTCTGAGCCGCGCTCTCGGACGACGCATTCAAGCACCCTTCGAAACAGGCATCGGTCTCACACTCGCCGATGCATGCTGCAAGTTGGGAACAGGTCAGTGTACTCGTATCGTCTTCGACTACCGGGTTGAATTCAGGCAAGATCTTGTCCTCGTTGCCACCATCGGCAACACAGGCGGCCTCGCAAGCATTGTAAATGCACCCGTCTCCATAATCTGGAGCGCAATTGTCTTCGGCGCAGAATACGTAATCCACGTAGAGGTCGAGCGCTTCAGGCTCGCTCGCCGCGCTGCACGCATCGAGACAGCTTGTGGTCTCACAGGCCGAGTTACACACTGCGACGTCGTAACAAGTTTCGTGCTGGTACGAGGCGTTGTTTGCGGTGTTATTCGAGACGTTTTGATTCGAGTTGTCCTTCTTTTCGACGTCGTCTCCACACCCGAGTCCAATCGCTGCGATGAAGAGGGCGAAAAATGCGTTCGGAATTCGACTCAAGGTAATTCTCCACTTTTCACGATGTACGCGCCCCCAAGACTCTATCGCGTGGGCCGCTAAATGAATCGCGGTCAGCCTGGTCGCTGATCTCGATTAACGAATCCTAATGGAAATTCGGTGCGCCGCAAGGTTGGAGACTTCTCGATCGTGCGAACGCGGGTCCGGTTTCAGCGTCTGGAAGCCATGCGCTGAAAAGAAATCTACTTTGTGTCGAGGCAACGAGTCTGGAAGGCAAGGCCGGCCTGCGAAAGGCGAAGGATCGAGCGCTGGCT
>CAYFTY010000268.1:5410-6214 GCA_964346045.1 uncultured Bradymonadales bacterium
TCCACGACAACCGCTTCGGGGCAGCCACATTCGTTATAATCGGAACTCAAGACGCGGGCCTTCCGCACACGCCTGAGGTCAGGGTCCGCAATTTCGTTGTCGATAAAGGTAAGCGGCGGCAAGACCACCGACGAGTGCGACGACTCCGGCGAGCGCGTGATGACCAACATAGCCCAGCCCGCCCGCCGTGAATCCACTGGCCAGCGAACCGAGCCCCTGGATAGCGACGACGACCGAAGCGAGCATGGTATAGTCGGCGCCGGAATGTTCAGAGCGCGACCAGTCCATCATGCAGGCAAAGAGCATGACGGTCGCAATCGAGCCCAGAGTATTTTCGACGGCGATGACCCCGGCGACCATTGTGTACGAAGCGGTGCCGACCAGCACGATGATGTAAACGGCGGCACCGAAAGCCTGAAAGATCGTGCCTGTGACGAGGGCGGCGCGGCGCGAGAGTCGATCGGTTACAATGGCCCCGATAAGCGTCCCCACCAACGCTGCCGTAAACCCGACACCGCCGGCGATCTCGCCGATTTCGCCCTTTGAAAAGCCCTGGTCGACGAGCATCGGTCGGATCATGCCCCCGCCCAGGGCGTCCCCCAGCTTGAAGAGCGTGATCACCGCGATGAATCGGCCCACGCCGGGCGTTTTGATATACGACCAGAGCGTCTCGAGACCGGTGTGCTCGATGATGTCTTCGACGGTCGATTCGCCTTCTCGAAAGATGAGTAGCGGTATCGTCGAGACGGCGATCCCCGCAGCCGCAGCGAGCAGGCCTCGGGTCCAACCGACCGACTCGATCAG
>CAYFTY010000269.1:0-6213 GCA_964346045.1 uncultured Bradymonadales bacterium
GGTATGAATTGAAGCACGCGATAAGTCAAGCCGAGAATGGCTGATCACCTCGAATCGCGGCGCTACTCGCCGCCTACATCGCTTTTTGCAGCGCCGGCATCCACATCGGAAGAGGGTTCTTCGCCACCATCTTTTGCTCTCTCTTCGCCGTCCTTCGAGGCAGCCTCGGCTCGGCGGTCACGTTCGGCAGCCTGAAATGCATATGCAATGGCGTCGTCGAGCGCGACATAGGCCTTGACCCCGTAGCGCCCGCGGCGGAAATCTTCGGAGTCCAGCGCATGCTTGGGCCAACCGAGCTTCTCCATATCAGCCTGCTCGATCTGGACCCCCGTCATACGCGCAATCGTGGCTCCCAGACCGAGCGCAACCGCTGGCCTCGCCTGCGTGCGCGCCCTTTTGACATCTTCGTCTGAGCGCGGGTTCAGGCTGCGGTCGACCTCGGCCTCGATGGCGACGGACACCGCTTTCCGCTCATCACTCCAGGCCTTTTCTTCGACGAGCCTGGGCTTGAGTTCCCTTTCGAATGAGTCACGGACGCGATTCGAGAAGACCTCTAGGCGAAGGTTACCCGCCCGCTCGTCGGCCTCATCGCGTTGGCTGGGGAGAGTTCGGTAATTCAGCACGGCTTCGAACGCGTCGGCTGCCTCGAGCTTCTTACCCTCTTCGACCAATCGCTCGGCTCGGTCTATCAAATGCTCGACCATCATTGTATGGAGTCGAGTGTTCTTGGGGTCACGCTCGAGCCCCTTCTTGACAATCTCTTCGAATTTCTCGGGTTCTTCGGCGGGCTCGATACTATCCGCCCATTCGATGTAGACGTCTTCGAGCTGCTGAGACATGCGACCGCGAAGCGATTTCTGCTCGGGCGCGAGGTCTTTTCCTTCTTCACCAAAGCCCTGCTTTTCCCAGATTTCCATCAATTGCTTTTCGGCCTGCGCGAAATCGCCCTGCAGGCGGTAGACCTCGGCCATCAGCCGACGGGCCTCGAGATTTTCGGGATCCTTTGCGAGCACTTTTTCAAATGCTTCCTGGGCCACCGCAGGTTTTTCGCCGAGCAGTGCAGCACGTCCCCGCGTCATCGGATCTTCTTCACATCCAGCGCCGAGTGCCATGAACACAATCAACGCAACAAGCCCCACGAACCCATTCAAGCTACGAAAATGCATACCTTTCTCCCGATCGCATCGATCCCTTTGGGTGACGCTATCTTCTGGCCCGCCAGACCGCAAGAAATCAGGCTTCGCTTCCGGCGTCGTTCGACCCGCTCGAGCGCCAGAAAGCAACCGCCATCAGCAGATTCACCGGAAGGATTAAGGCGGTGGGGATAATCGTGTCCTGTGCCACAAAGGGCATGATCAAGAGCGCCAGGATGCTCGTGATCGCGAGCGCAATCCAGCAGATACGCATCCAACGAAATGCCCGCTCTGAGCCGAATATCATCGCCACACCGAGTGGCAACGCCATGAAAGTCAGCGGATTCGCCACCAGGCCATTGAGGTTGTAATAGGTAATGGTGTGTTCGGTGAAATGAAAGAGAATCAAAATCAGCCCGGGCACGCCGAATAGCAACCCTGCGAGCATGTGCCATCCACCCACGGCCACTCGCCATCGTCTCGTGCCGACGTCACGCCATCGGCGCATCGATGCCAGGCCGAGGCCACCAAATATTGCACCAAATACGAAAGCCCAGGGCCAGAGCGTACCTGGCTCATCGGGCACCGGGTCGCGATCTTTGCTCTTGTAGATGACCTCACGCTCTATCACCAGCGGCACCAGCTCGCCGTCCGAATTTTTGAATTCGAGTTCGTCGACGCGGTCCTCGAGCTCACCGGGTAAGAACATCTCGTCCCACTCGCGGATGGGCTCGTCGATCTCCTCGTTCATCCAGAAGGTCAAAATGATGTCGATATAGGGGTTTCGCTGCGCGTGTCGGCGCGTGTGCTCACGAAAGGTAAAGCGCCCCGGCTCGGCGGTCGCTTCGGCAAATTGGCCGTCCGTCGCCTTGTCGATCACATCCCGAATTCGCGTCGCGCAATTGTCGAAGTAGTGGTCATAGAGATAGTCGCGATTTTCGGGCTCGACGTTCCACGCCAGAAACCGCGCGATTTCGAGCCTCTTCTCGGGGGTGATATTGAGCTCTTGTGCACGGATATCGCGATCGAGCGAGCGGTAGATCCGGATCGTTCGCGAATACGAAGCGCGCCCGACCCAGAATTCGAGCCGCCCCATCAGAAATTTGGGCAACATATCAGGGCCAAAGCTGAACATCCCGTAGTTGTAGACGCGGTCGACACCCAGCCGATGATCGCGAACGTGCAGCGCCGTATGGCCAAACCACGAAGGGATATCGTCGCCAGGACTGAAGGTGAGCAGACGAATACTGAGGTCCTCTCCCCGGCTCGGACCCCCCTCATCCCAGGGGTCGCCCCCATACGCAAGTGCGCTCGACGCCGAAAGCACGACGACGAGCGTGGTCACGAGCCCCATCAGAATTCGCTCAGTCAAAGGTGTACCCCACATTGAGATGCACTTGCCCGAAGGATTCACCCGGTCTGCGGTCGAGGATGATGCCATAATCAAAGAGGATCGGAATCTGGTCGAAAATCAATGCGCGAAGCCCGAGACCCGCCGAAAGGCGAACGTCACCAGGGCCGTCTCCGAATGCATCTTCGTAACACGATCGACGCTCAAATCCATCCTCGCGGTCGCTGAAGCAGTCGGCCAGGATCCCCGCATCAAAGAACCATGCTCCGTAGATGGAGAACTGCGGAATCAATGGATAGCGCAGCTCTGCGTTGTAATTCAAAAAGAACTCACCGCCCGTCGGGACCTGATTATCATTGACCGGCCCTAGCGAATCATCGGCGAATGCTCGAACGCTACGAACCCCGCCGAGAAAGAACCGTTCGTCTTCGGGAATCGGTGTCTCACGCCCGAAGAGTGGTACGACCTGCCCTGCACGAATCGCCTGCGCAAAGACCAGCGTCTTTCGCCACAGAGGAATGAAAAACGAAGCGGTCAGCCGCAACCGCAAAAACGAGTCCCCCCCAAAGCTCTCGCCACCCTTTCCGAGTGCGTCACCGCTGACGATCGAAGGCTCGGCCCGCAGAAAGTACCCGGCCTTGGGATTCAAAGGGCTGTCGCGACGATCGAGCGCGATATCCGGCTCGAGTTTTCCCTGCGTACGACGTGGCGAGAAGATTCGCGTTCCGTCGCGCAAGATCTCACTATCCGGTGCGAAGGTCGAAATCTGTTTGAACTCCAGACCCAGCTTGAAAAAGAGGCGATCGAGCACCTCCGATAGATTCTTGCGAAATTCTGCTCGAACGCCCCACTCCTCGCGCAGGAGGTTTCGGTTGGTCACCCCGAGAAGGTCGAGCAGATAAAAGGGAGCAATCGTCAGGTATAATTTGTCGATACCGAGGAGATCTTTGAGAAAACGTGGGTGGGTGTAGAGAATCTCACCACCGAAAAGAAAGTCGAGCGTGTCGATCTGTCCGGGAGTACCGATCGCCGACTCCGAGAATCCATCTTCGACGAACTCGAGCGTATCGATGGCCCCGATGATGCGCGGCTGCAAGCCTTGTGCGAGACCGAAGAGATTGCGATTCGTGTATTGCGCCTCGCCCGTCAAAAGAAGCTGACGGTCTTCGACAAAGGGCTCGCGCAGTTCGAAACCAAATTTGAAATCGAGAAATTCAGTTTCGGCCTCCTCGACGTTGATGAGGAGCGCCGCCTCGGCGACCTCCTGATCGGTGACCCCCTTGTCGAGGCCAATCGTCTGGATATTGATGCTGTCGAAGACGTTGAGCTGCCGCAGATTTCCCTGGGCCTGAATGATCTTCTGCGTGTCGAGCGGATCGCCGTTCTGAAACGGAATCTCACGATAAATCACCGAGCGCTGCGTCTCGAAATTGCCTTTGAGCAATCGGGGCCCGAGCCGCACGAATGGCCCCTCCTCGATGGTATGGAGGATCCGAACCTCGCCGGCGAGTACACCTTCTTCGTACACACAGCGCTCTGCATCACGGACCCGGTCACAGGAATATACATCCCGATCGTCGTTCCACGAGCATCGGCCTTCGATGTCGTCAGGAACCTTGGCGATGCAGCCAGTGGGCATGCGCGGCGCCTCGCATTTCACCTCTTCGCCGGTCATCAAAAAGCAGCGCGTGGTGATCTTGGCCAGCGGATAGCCGAGAGCAGAATACTGCCTCGAAAGTTTCGTCTGGTCGCCTTTGACGGCGAGCGGAACAAAGGCGGATTCGCGCTTACTCGTCACCGCGTCGATGAGCGTTCCGTCGGGAATCTTACGGTTGCCATCGACATCCACGCGTCGAATCACGGTGCGATCATTCTCGTCGACCACGATCGTCACACGCAGGCCCTCGCCATCGTCGACAATCTCGAGCCGATAGCCTTCGACCGTCGCTTTATTGAAGCCGCGCTCGCGATAGAGTGCCTCGATGCGGTTGAAATCGCCGAGCAACTCGCCCGTCTGCAGGTAGCCTCCGACATCGAAGAGCGCGAATTCGCGGGTGCTCATCACCTCACGCAGCACCGGCTCCTCGATCGAATCATTGCCCTCGAAAACGATTTCACGAATCTCGAGCTGCGGCCCTTCGTCGATCTCGAACTGAATCACGCGATCGAGACGATCACGACGGACCTCCCTCGCCGATACGCGAGCGAAAGGATGACCGCGGGTTGCATAGAGCTCTTCGATCGCCTCTTCGGCGCGTCGAATCTCTTCGGCGTCGACATAACCCGACTCGAAAAAGGGAAGTTCTTCGACCAGATCAGCCCGCGAAAAGCGCTCCACTCCGTCGAATTCGAGCTCCCACCGGGGTCCCTCGACCAGATCGATGACGACCGTGACGCATTCACCATCCTCTTTGAATCGTGCCGCCTTATCGACGATGCGAGCCTGAAAATAGCCGCGTCGCCTGTACTCCTGGATTAGGGCTTCCTGCCCATCTCGAAATCCGCGAGAAGTAAAATTCTCGTCGAAGATGCGAAGTCGACTGGCAAAGAACGATCCCCGACTCAACAGATATTCGCGGGCCTCGACGTAAGGCATCGCCGAGACCCCGCGCATTCCGACGTCGCAGATCTTGCGGGCCTTTCCCTTGTCGATGCTGATGAGGATGTCGACCTGATGCTCCCTGCCTTCGATCGCAAGTGGCAGGATATCGATTTCCGTGCCGAAATGGCCTTCCCGCTCATAAAGCAATTTGAGGCTCTCGATCTGGGCGCGTCGTTTTTCGGCTCCGCCCCGAAAGGGCTGCCCCTGCCGGTAGATCAACACTTTTTCGAGGTCGGAACGGAATGGCGGAGTATCGATATCGTCGAATGAGACGTCACGGATCAGCGTCGCGCCATTGGCCCGAATATCGATGAATACCGCGCCCTCGGTGAGCCTCTTGGTGACCCGAATGGATTCAAAAAAGCCGGTCTTCGAAAGGCGCGTCTCAGCACGCAGCATCGCCTCGGAGGTAAAGGGCTGGCCGACGTAGAGCCCGCTGAGGTCGACGAGCTCTTCGACGTTTGCGGGGTTCTGGCAGAGCGGCAGATCGCAATCGAATTGAACCCTGCCGATGGGCTTTCCGACAAGCTGCCGATCGATCTGGGTACGCACATCGAGCTGCGTCTTTTCCGACGCTTCCTCGGGTCGTCGCTGAAGCCCCGTCTCTTCATCGTCCTCGGCGAGCTCGACATCCTCATCGGCGACCGACTCGGGTTCAGGCAGGTCCTCGACGAACTGCGCGCGAGCGTCGCCTGATGCGAACGCGATCGTCAGCATGCCCGCAACGAGGGCGATGCGGGCCGAGGCTCGAAGATCTGCGCGCATGCACTAATCCAGAAAGATACGGTACTTGAGCTTGAAATCGATGACGAAGCTATCATCTTCGGAGCGGGAACTCTCTCTCAATTCGGCCGCCCACGCGTCCGAGAGTTTGTACTCCAATTCCGCCAGCTGTCCACCCGTCGGCTCGGTCAGGCCTGTATCGACCTGCAGGCGCCAACTGAGGCGGCGTGAAAGGCGGTCGCCGATACTGGTGCGTAAGCGGTCGACGCTCGGCGTGATCGTAAACTCTTCGACCTCGACGACGTCCTGCACCGTGCCTTCGATCCAGCCGAGGACCGGCGCCAGCGCGACTTCGAGCGTCGGGCTCGATGCACTCGACGCCGTGAGTTGGTCGACGGTGCAGC
>CAYFTY010000270.1:0-6187 GCA_964346045.1 uncultured Bradymonadales bacterium
TTCCAGACGTGGGCATCCTGGTCAGAAGGGGAATAAGGGGAGCAAGAGGAACAAGCTCTTAGGGTTCTTGCCATCGCCCCTTCCATGTCCATGGTCTCTTCCGAAAGAAGCCAGCATGGGTCCAGATAGAGAGAGGGTCTCGGGGCGGGTTCAAGTGGCCGACGGGAACGTGGGCCGGTCCAGACACGAAGATGCTCGACGGTTTGATGCCCGCGGCCAGGACGTGTACAAAATCTTGGCGGCGTTCATTTCCGATGGATGGCTAGACGCTCTCGACAGCATGGGCGGCCGTTGCGTGCTGGACCTCAACACCGTGCCTGAAGACCCTGAGCTGCTCTGGTTGCTCGAAGACGGACAGGCGCTCGCCAAGAACGATTGGTCGTATGCACGTCGCTAATGACTGCGACGGCACGGTCGACGAGGGTTGCGATTGATCCCGGCGACGTTGGACGAAGCTCTGGTAGCAGGCTGAAAGACCCACGAATATTTGAAATGCCCCCGGACCCGTGATGACGCGCTTGATGATTTTGCTGGCTTTGCTCTTCGTCGGCTGCAGCGATGAAACCGAGACGACACCCGAGGTGTCTGACGCGTCCTCGTTGGATATGAGCACGGCGTCAGATATGGGTGAAGAGGCCGATGTCACCGACCACGGATCTGGCGACGCAGCGCAAGAGAGCGATCTGGCTGAGGCTGCCGACACCGGTACCGACGCCGCTGCTGACACCGGGTCGGGTGAACCATGCCCGAACGGCATCTGCAGCCCTCAGGATTGCATCGACAACGGGTGGATTCCGCCGAGTAATCTACAGCGAGATACACGGCCGCTTCTCAACGACTCGACTGTCGCTACGACCTGGGAGCAGTTCTTTGGCAACCCGTTCCCGCGCGGAAACACTCGTTTTCTCGAGGTCGACCCCGATCACTATGTTTCTATCGAGTTCGATACGAATGACTTTCGCAATGAAGGCTCGATCGTCTTCGAGAACCCGCAGGGGGTCGGTCCCTGGGGCAGCCGTCTGATCACCATCAACCAGTGCCCCGGTTACTTCGGGCCATCGCCCTATCCCGCCGACCCCGAGTGTCGAGAATGGAAGTTTGCCATCGCAAATATCGACTTCACGATCGGCGCCGAAGACTCGACCTTTTCGTGCGATCTCGAGCCCGATCGCACCTACTACCTCAACATCGTGCCGGTCGACGAGGTCTTGCCCGAGGGATCTGAAGATCTGACGTGGAGATGCGCTATCGGGGATATGACGAGCGACCGCTGGGACACCTGCGGTGCGCTTATGGAGACGACGTTCATTCCATAAGAACGCGGATGATTCACCGCTCATGTAGCATGGGGATCCGTAGGTGATGCCATCGAGTACGGGCCCGCCGATGTGGTACGGAACTTCCACCGACCAGGAACACGATCCGCCACCACCGTGCAGGTGTGCAGCGAGGTAGACTCGTAGGCCACGGTATGAAACGATCCCGCCGACTCCTGCCCGGGTGCCCCATGCGCACGTTGAAATTCCGCGTTCCCTTTGAAGTACCGACGACTCCGACGCCGCTTGAGTTACTCGAGCGCGCCTGGCCCGAAGGCACCGAAGATCAGATTCAGCAACTCTTCGATCAGGGCAAGATTCAATTCGACGAGCGAGCGACGAAGAACCCGCATAAAGGTCTCGATGCCGACTGGATCTGCGAGGTCGAAGTACCTGAGGGTAGCGAAGCTTTCGACATGCCCGACGGCAGCGACCTGGCCCGCGGTGAGGGCTGGGTAATTGTCGAAAAGACCGTGGGCATCCCGGCCGAACTCGACCGTGAAGACCCCATGAATTCGGTGCTCTTTCTGGCCGATATGCTCGGATTCGACCGGGATACCATCGCCCCCGTCTGGGAGATGCCGATTTTGATGGGAGGCCCGTTTTTACTCGGCCTGACTGCCGACGACGCCGCGCGACTACGCGAGAGCATTTTCAGCGGGCGCGTAATGACGATGTGGTCTGCGATCTGTCCCGAACTCGAGCTACCACAGGGTCAGATCGAGCATGCCGACACCACGATCGACTACGGCACGACGCGACTTCGAGACGGTCTTGCCGAGGTGCAGCTCACACCCCAGTTCAGCGGCGAGCGCATCGAGAACCCCGTCGAGTTTTTGCTCGAGGCACTCGCAGCCCATGACGCCCCGGTCGTCGGCGACCGCGAACGCGGGGGCTATATGGCCAAAGGCGCATTGCGACTGCGGTTGACAGCCATCTACGACGAAAGCGGCGACGTCGAGGGCCTCGCCCATAGCTGGCCGTCGCCCGAAGGCTTCTGGCCCAACCAGCCGATTGTTCCTCCGCCGCCCGAGACGAGCGAGCCCGAGACGACCGAAGACGGCAGCGTCGTGCTCTATGTTTCGCGCAAGACCATCGACGTGCTCGAAAATCAGGGGCATCCATGGGTGCTCGAAGATCGCGAGACGGGCTCGCGCGACCATCTTGCGCCGGGCTCGATCGTGCGGCTGCAGGGTCGCGACCAGCGACTCGGGCCCTATGCGCTGGTCGAGGGAACCGAGAAACTCGCGGCACGGGTCTGGTCAGACGAGCACGACGCAGCCGAACATTTTCGTGAAGATGTCGAAATTCGATTCGACGAAGCCGTGTCGAGACGAGCCGAGCTGCAGCGAAAACTCGCGTCGACCGATCTCTTCAGGCTGGTGCACGGCCAGGCCGACGGCCTGCCTGCGTTTTTTCTCGACCGCGTCGGCCCGATCCTCAGAGCTACAATCGCAGGCGGAGCCGCCCAGAAACTCAAGAATTTCGTCTACGAGAGCATCGCCGACCTCGACCCCGATCTTCCGATCCTCGAGGTCGCCCACCTCGAGGATATCCGTCGCCGAGATGGCGAGCTGCCTCAGGCTCGGATCGTCCAGCGAGGTCGCGGGCTGATCGAGGCCGGCGACCGCGTCATCGCCCGTGAGCACGGTCTCAAATACTGGTGTGAGCCGTGGGAAGGCATCGATACGGGTTTCTTTGCCGACCAGCGCGACAACCGTGCGCGCCTGCTCGCCAGCGACCAGAGCGGGACGCGCTGGCTGAACCTCTTTTGCCACACCGGTGCTTTCACGGTCGCCCTCGCCTCACGCGGCGCGAGTGTCGTGAGTAACGACATTTCAAAAAACTACCTGCGCTGGCTCGAAGAAAACCTCGATCTGAATGGCCTCGGCACGGCCGATCACGAATTCGTCGCAGACGACGCACGCAGCTATCTCAAAGGCGCGACGGGCAAATTCGATGGCATCATCGTCGACCCGCCGACTGCGGCCCAATCCGACGCGGGATTCTGGTCGGTGCGTAAAGACTACCAGGCTTTGTTGACGCGCTGCATCGAGCTGACGCGGAGTCAGGGAACGCTTCTCGTCTGCAGAAACGATCGCCGGGCGAAATCAGCGCTCGAAGACATCATCCGCTCGGCCGCGGCCGATGCCGGCCGAGATATCTCGCTCGAGAACGCTCCGCCAGCCCCTGATTATCCACGACTCAGTGGCTTTCCCGAGGGCGACTCATTCGAAGCCTGCTGGGTTACACCTTCGTAATCGCAGAGCCTTCGAGTTCCATGAAAGACGCTCCTCATCGACCTATGCACACCGCCCTCGACGATGATCTGGCCGGATTGGCAACACCCTGCGCAACCAACGATTGTGCAGCTCAGGTATCGATATTGGCGGTGATATCCGAGACGCCCCCCCGCGACATCATCCAATGGTTCGCCGTCGTTTCGTGCCACGAAGCAAATACGATGTGAGGAGGGATTCAAACGAATTTCACGCAATGTTGAGCACTCTTTCACCCGACGCTCAACCTGCAGTCAAAACGGTCGGTCATGCTCCGAATCGTCAGCAAATGGCATTGATGCCACGAAAACGGAGAAGAACCATGAAGAAAGAGATCCTCGAAACCGCTCGCCAATTTCATGCCGACCAGGACGGTGCGACCGCCACCGAGTACATCGTGCTCTTGGTCCTCGTCGCCTGCTTCGTCATCGGGGCGGTGAAAGCCCTGGGCGGGACGCTTTCCGACAAATATGACGAAGCGAATAACGCCTTACTCGACGAGGTGACGCTGGGCGATTAGAGCTCGTCTCAAACGTAAAAGGCCGCCCGAGTTGGGCGGCCTTTTATTTTGCCGACGGACACGTCGGCGCTCGATGTGTGGCGTCGACGCTCGAGGCGACGCTTTAGTTCGCGGCGCGCTTTTCTTCGTACTCCTTGATGAGATCTTCCTGAATCTGCGAAGGAACCGGTCCGTACTTCTTGAATTCCATCGTGAATTCGGCCTTACCCTGCGTCGAGCTACGAAGCTCGTTGGAGTATCCGAACATCTCGCTCAGCGGCACCTCGGACTCGATTTTGACCTGACCGTTTCGGGTCTGGTTTCCGAGGATGGTTCCGCGTCGCTTGCTGACCGTACCGAGTACGGTTCCCGCAAACTCTTCGGGGCTGTCGATCTCGACCTTCATGATGGGCTCGAGAATCGCCGGCGATGCCTTCATATACGCCTGACGGAACGCCGAGCGCGATGCGATCTGGAAGGCCATATCGCTCGAGTCGACGGGGTGCGAATCACCATCGTTGATGCAGGCACGAATGTTGACGACGGGGAACCCAATGAGTGCGCCTTCCTGCATCGCCTCCTGGAAGCCTTTGTCGCATGCGCCCTGGAATTCTTTCGGGATCGAGCCACCGACAATCTCGTTGAGGAACTCGTAATTTTCTTCGTCCTCGGCCGGAAGCGGCTCGATGTATCCACCCACTTTTGCAAACTGACCCGCACCACCGGTCTGCTTCTTGTGGGTGTAGGTGAAATCAGCACGCTTGGTGATGGCTTCGCGATAGGCGACCTGAGGTGCTCCGACTTCGACCTCGACGTTATATTCGCGGCGGATGCGCTCGAGATAAACCTCGAGGTGCAGCTCGCCCATGCCACCGATGATCGTCTGACCACTCTCTTCGTCGCGCCATACGCGGAAGGTCGGATCTTCTTTCGTGAAACGGTTGATGGCCTTCGAGAAGTTGGTCATGCCGTCCTGCTTCTTGGGCTCGACAGCCAGCGTAATCACCGGCTCAGGCACGAACATCGAGGTCATTGTGTAGTTGACCTCGCCATCGGTGAAGGTATCACCCGATGCGCAGTCGATACCGAAGAGAGCGACGATCGAACCTGCGTCCGATTCGTCGATCTCGTGCATCTCGTCCGAGTGCATCTGCACCAGTCGTCCCACCTTGTGCTTCTTCTGGTTGACGCAGTTGTAGATGGTATCGCCTTTGGTCAGGCTACCTTGATAAATACGACAGTAGGTAAGCTGGCCGTAGCGCCCGTCCTCGAGTTTGAAGGCGAGCATGACGAGCGGCTTGTCGGGATCGGGCTCGAGCTCGATTTCCTGCTCTTCGTTGTCCTGGTCGAGTGCTTCGTATTCCATCTCGAGCGGCGAAGGCAAAAGCTCACAAACTTTGTCGAGTAGCGGCTGCACGCCTTTGTTCTTATAGGCCGAACCGAGGCAGACGGGCGTAATCTTACGCTCGATCGTAAGCTCGCGGACGGCTTCGAGAAGCTCGTCTTCGGGCGGTGCTTCGCCCTCGAGGTAGTACATCGCGATGTCGTCGTTCAAATCGCCGACGGTCTCGATGAGCTTCATGCGCTGCTTTTGAGCCACTTCCGTGAGCTCTTCGGGAATCTCTTCGACCCGCACCTTCTCGCCGGCGTCGCCGTCGAAGTAGTAAGCCTTCATGCCGATGAGGTCGATCACTCCCTTATGCTTGTCCTCGAGCCCGATGGGATGCTGAATCATCACCGAGTTGTGTCCGAGGTCGTCTCGAAGCTGCTGGCAGACGTCGAGCGGGTCGGCGCCTGCGCGGTCGCATTTATTGACGAACGCAATGCAGGGAACGTTGTAGCGCTTCATCTGGCGGTCGACCGTAATCGACTGCGACTGCACACCCGAAACCGAGCAGAGCACGAGAATCGCGCCGTCGAGGCAGCGAAGTGCGCGCTCAACTTCGATCGTGAAGTCGACGTGGCCCGGCGTGTCGATGATGTTGATCGCGTAGTCACCCCAGCTGGTGTAGGTCGCAGCCGACTGGATGGTGATGCCCTTTTCTTTCTCGAGCTCCATCGAGTCCATCTTGGCACCGACGCCGTCCTTTCCG